>JBGOUS010000020.1:0-9613 GCA_041477675.1 Nitrosopumilaceae archaeon | reverse complement strand
TGTATAACACAAGTGATACAATCACTGCAACAGGAGTTGTGTTAGCAGGAAGACTGGCTACCACAGTCAAAAAACAGTTTATCTTGGCTATACCGCATGGCAAAGGCAAAGTTGATTGTTTAGCGTTAGACTGGTGGCGAGCTTAAAGATTTTTTATGTGTGATGCTATTTTGTCAAATATAGCAAATAGATCTTTTGAGATACCAAACTCGCTGCTGTTTTTCCATTTGCCATAAATTCTTACACCATTTTTTGTAGGGTCCACCCTTATCTGTGCGTCTTTTATGGATTGTTTTAGAATCATGTTTGTAAGTTCTGCATCATTGTTTAACATGTCAGCAATTCTTCCTCCCACCCATTGCACGCCAACCAGTTTTTTAGATCCAAAATGACCTTTCGTAGTTAGTCTAGTTTCTGCATAAAGTCCATTGTCGCTTTCACTAAGATCCTTTCTAACTATAAAATGGGCTTGAAAACGGTCTTGTGCTCCCCATGGCAGTGGATTGGGATCTTGCAAATCTATCCCTTCTGAATTATCTGTATGATGTCAATGTTAGTGCCTTTTACTTCAAGACAGCCCTTATTGGTAACCATTCTAGGAGTCACAGAAAAATACCTACTATAGTAATCGCCTTTTTCAACTTCGTCTGTAGCAATTTTCTTTGCTTGTGAAGTAATGCCTATTTCTTCTAAAAAATCACAAAATTGTTCAGGTTTAGTTTTTAATGGAATGGTTTCAGATTCGGTATCATGCATGCGGGAAGGTAAATTTCCCCCTCAAATAAATATTGGTCTTCAAACAGTTTTGGACAGAATAGATCAATCGGAATAAATAATAGAAAAATAGTCATTTTCTATCAATGTTAAAATTTCAAGGCAAAGTCGCAGTAATTACTGGCAGCGGAACAGGCATTGGTAAAGCCATCGCAACCAAATTTGCTGAAAATGGCGCAAGTGTGGTTATTTTAGGAAGACGGAAAGAACCACTTGAAGAAGCAGCAAAGGAGTTACGAGATGTAATTACAAAAGTAAAAAGCAATGCATTTGTCAAGATTTTTTCTGGGGTAGATGTGAGTGATGAAGATGGAATATCATCGATGTTTGATGAGATAAAAAAATCAATTGGTGTTGTGGATATTGTAGTAAACAATGCCGGAGTTTCAGGACCGGTAACATGTTTTGCAAATTCTCCAATGGCTGAGTTTAAAAGCGCAGTTGCAATTCACCTTACTGGCACTTTTTGGACTTCGGTCCAAGCATTAAAAGCTATGAAGACTGGCTCAAAAATTATAACAATATCAACTTTTTTTGCTGAAGAAAGGCCTCTTGAACAAAGACCGTACAGATTTCGAAGTCCATACACTGCAGCACAAGGTGCTAAAAATAGACTTGCAGAGGCAATGTCTTGGGAGCTTACACAAAAAGGAATAATCTCAATTGCGACAAATCCTGGTCCCGTTCATTCTGACAGAATTTACAAAACGGTTTATCCAAAAGCTGCTGCAGAGTTTATGCGAGTTAGCGGTTTTGAGAGTTTGACTCCTCAAGAAGTAGAACAAGTAAACAATGACATCTTGCCCCTTATGGGCGAAGATGAAAAAACTGTAAAGGAAGGAATTAAAAGTGCAACTGCAAAGATGGCAAAAATAAAAGGAATAACCTCAGAAGATGAAATACAGAGACTAGATACAACAATTACGTCGTTGCTTTCAAAGATTCAGCAAATAGCAGAAAAGGTACAACTTAACACAAGTAAAATGATAGCGGACGAACAATTCTTATCACAGCCCCAAGTTGCCGAAACAGTTCTTGCTCTATGTGATGATGAAATTTCAAAGATTCTAAATGGAAAAGTAATACCAGGTGACAGAGTATTTTATCCAGTCAAACCACACATTACTTCGACAATACCAGAGTTTCCAGCTGATTTTGGTTCCAAAGTGGTAGTTTTTACTGTTGATGCATCAGAAGACTCTGATATTACAAGGGTAGAATTTCTTGCTCAAAATATTGAAAAGTCAGGAGGAAAAGTGGTTATTCTATTTTCAAAAAATATCCCAAAACAAAACCAAGACAGATTGGCAAAGTTCCATTCACATGCAGTTGATCTTACAAACCAAGACGAGATAAGAAAATGGTTTGGAACAGCTACAGAAAAAGTTGGTTCCATTTCAATGGCAGTTCATGTCACAGGCAAAGTCCCTTCATTTCCAAAGATAACTGAACTCTCAAGATCGCAGTGGGATGCAGTAATAGACAAATTCATACTAACTCCGGCAATAATAGGACAGGAATGCCTTAGTACGTTTGTTCCAGATGGTGCCAAAAACCCTCCTCTTTTCAAGGGCAAATCTGGAACCATGGTCATCATCGGTCCTGACTTTCCAGTAGGTCCAAAGGTAACAGGTGCAGAACGAGCCAAAGTAGATGTATTTCGTGGTGCACTAAGACCATTTGCAACTACAGTAAATCAAGAATTAAGCGACGTTCTAAAATCTAATGTTAGAGTATTTTTGGTCCTACCAGGAAGTGTAGATGGAACAGAGCCAAGCAATGAACGAGTGTTTAGTGCAATAAAGTATTTTGTATCAGGAAAAGCAACTTCTAGTTCTGAAGTAATTTTCTATCCTGACGAAATACGATCTTAATGAAGAAGTTTTCAGAGCTCACTGTGGGCGATGAATTTTTTTCTGAAGGAAAAATATCTTTAGAAGAACTTGAAAACTATCTTTCCTTTTCTGGAATAAAAAATGTACTCTACAAAAACAATGAAGACTCGAAGAAGATTGTTTCTGGCAGGGCAATATTAGGAAGAATGGAAGGCGAGTTTACTAGACTAAAAGAAATGTATGGGAATTTGTTGATTTTTTATGGGATGGACGGGGATCCGTCCTGGAAAGGCAGGCATGCTAGATTCCTAAAACCACTTTACACTGATGATATTTTGAAAATGAAGTTTAAGATATCAGAAAAAACTGATCTTAATGAAAATTATGGCCTTTTGGCTATTGATTTTGAAGGATCTAAAGAGAACGGCGATTTGGTTGTAGTTGCAAGACGCAATCTATACCAGATCAAAAAGGAACCTACAACGAATCAATAAAAAGTTTGATTGCAGCTGCAATCATCACCACAGTTACAAGAATTCGTAGTTTTTTCTCTTCTATCTCAAGAGAGAGCCTACTTCCAACAAGACCTCCGCCAAATGCTCCTACGGCAAGCAAAAGTGCTTGATAAAAATCAGGATGGCCCAAAAGTGAATGAACTATCATTCCCGATGCAGAAACAAATAGCAAGATAAATTGTGATGTTGGAGCGGCAATTTTCATTGAGAGACCAACGACAATAACCATCAAAGGAACAAACACAATACCACCACCTATACCAAACAAGCTAGATATTATTCCAGCAAAGAAACTTGCACCAGTTGCTAGTACCATGATTTGTTTTGAAATATTATGTTTTTTTGATTCAAGTTTTCTTCTTGAAAAAATGTAAACACTAGAAGCAATTAGGACGATTCCAAATAATATTTTAAACAATGATGGAGTGATGTCATGTGAGATAAACGCTCCAAGAATTGTTCCGGGAATTGCAAGCAGCCCAAATTTTAAACCAACTGAATAGTCTATTCTTTTTTGTTTTGCATAAGAAAAAGTTGAAGCTATTGCATTGCTAAAAGCGGCAAAAAGACTGTTGCTTGCGGCTAATGCTGGAGAAAATCCAAAAAATGTTAAAACTGGCACCACTACAATTCCACCACCAAGTCCTATCATGGAACCAAGAACGCCTGCTACAAAACCTAACAGCAATAACCATAGATCTAACAATACATACACCAAAGATGCAGTTACGGATTAATTGTTACGTCAACCTTAATGAACCTGTTAATACGGCAAAATATTTTCCAGATCATTTAGTTATTAGCATCTCCCAGACATATCCTTCTTTTGTGGTAGTCAACTGAATTTGCATGTGTTTTGATGCAAGTGGGATTGAATTTGATTCACTGTGAGGTTTGCTCCCACTGGTATGAAAATCACGTAAAGCGTCAATCCAATTTTCAATTGTCTCATACTTGCCAGGTTTAACCGATTCCCAACAATCACACACAAGTTTCTTTGTAACTGTTCCAAAAACAGTCTTTATTTGATTCATATTGTCAAAAAGCGGATTTGATTGTATCACAACAAAAACTAATTTTGGTGCATTAGGTGAACCCACAAGATGTATGTTACCAAGAAAAGTTCCGTTTTGATCCTTTAATTCAGTAGAGGTGCAATATTCTACAAGTTTTTGTTTTTCTGGGTCAGTGAAGAATTTACACCATTTTTCTATGTCTTGTTGTTTTTGAAATTTCAGTGGTGATGACATTGTAATTCCTTGCGACTGTAAGCTTTGTTTCAAAACAGAATTAGCTTCATCATAAGTAAAATCTAGTGAGAGCGAACCTATTTTTGGCGGTTGGGATTTTTCATAATAAGAGATTACAAATATTATCACAGCAATTGCAATTGCGACACCGATTCCAAGAGGTATGTATTTTTTAGTTTTCATAATCTGTAATGTTTTGTATTCTTTAATAAAGCAATCTTGAAACATTCAGAACAAGCGCTCAATCTTAATTAATACCGTATGATGTCTGTTGACTGTTGCGGATAATATTGTGTGGATTTGGTGTAGTGGGTCAGAATTTTGCAAAGCTGTTATTGTCAAGATCAGAAGATCTGTATGCCATGCATGGCCTGAAACCACGAATTGTTGGAGTATTTGATAGTACAGGCTCAGCAGCGTCATCAGCAGGTCTTGATCTAAACAGGTTACTTGAAATGAAAAAAAAGTACGGCAGTATAAAAAAATATCATAACAAGGAAAAAGATGCAAATGGTCTGGAAATGATAGGCGGTCTGGAAGCTGAGGTCTTAATAGAAACCACCACAAGCAATTACAAAGATGCAGAGCCTGGCATGTCACATATTGTCAATGCAATGAAAAATGGGCTGCACGTAATTACTGTAAACAAAGGACCACTTGCTCTTGCCTTTCCTTCTTTAATGGAGCTTGCAATCTATAATCAGGTATTATTGAGATTTAGTGGCACGGTGGGCGGAGGTACGCCGATTTTAGATTATGCAAAAAATAGTTTGAGGGGAGAGAGGATAGTTTCATTTGAGGGAATACTCAATGGTACAACAAACTATATTCTAACAAACATGGCTAATGGCATGACTTTCAAGGCTGCACTTGCTGATGCTAAAAAGAAAGGGTACGTAGAAGCAGATCCCTCCTTAGATATTGATGGTTTTGATGCTGCTGCAAAACTTGTCATACTTGCAAATTGGATCATGGGCATGAAAGTAACCATAAAAGACATTGAACGAAAAGGAATTAGCGAAGTAACAACTGCAGATATCAAAAAAGCTACTGCAAGAAAATGTGCTGTGAAGTTAATTGCATCATGTAACAGAAAATTAGTTGTCGGACCAAAAGAAATTCCACTTGATGATCCTTTGTGTGTTAATGGTACATTAAATGCGATTACTTTCAACTCCGAACATTCAGGTCAGCAAACCATAATTGGTCGTGGTGCTGGTGGAATGGAGACAGCAAGTTCCATACTACGAGATCTTTTGGACATAAAACAGGAAATCTCAAGAAATTGAAGTCAAACTTATTGTCTAAGAGTACAACTGCAGAAACATTAGAGAAAATTTCTTCACAGTGGAGCATAGAATTACCAAAAGTAAAAACTCTCACTATTCATGAAATCGATGATAATGCAAGTTTAATAACTGGAGATGGTGTTTCTGCCATAAAATTAGGCGAAACATATATTCCATTTTTATCTGAAACTGGATTACTTGAAAGGTTTCCAAAAATTGTAGTCGACATGGGAGCAGTGAAATTTGTTTGCAATGGTGCAACTGTGATGAGACCTGGCGTTAAAAATTATTCAGAGTTTGAAAAAGACCAGATAGTATGTGTTGTCGAAGAATCGCGTAACAAATTCCTAGCAATAGGAAGATCTCTTGTGTCAAGTAAAGACATGGCTACCATGACAAAAGGCGAGGTAGTAAAAAATTTGCATTATGTTTCAGACAGATTCTGGGAAGCTGCAAAAGAGATAAAGAAATAGCTAGAATTTTTGAACCAGTCTGGATTTTTGTTCTAACACAATCATTGTCATTACTGAAATCATAAGAACAGTTAGTGAAAGAAGGCCAAATTCTGGTATGGCATAAAAAGCCAAGGTTTCTTCATTTGGTCCTGTCCAATTTGCCCTGTCTTTTGGGAGTCCGATTCCAAGGATTGTAACTTCCACATTTACTGGATCATCTGAGAATAATGGCCTTGTCCAAAGCTCAGACACGCCTTTTTCTGCATGTTGCGATTGTACATACAAAAATTCTTGCCCTTTTTGGGTTACTCTCAAGTCATAGTTTACGTGTTTGACAGGTTTATCTTCAATATCCTTGAAAATTACATTTATTCCCATGTATTCCCCTGGAGTGGCATCCGTGGTTTCTATTGTAACAAGAATTGCCCCGTCAGAAGTCGCCTTCATCATAGAATTTGTTTTTTCTGAAATTCCTGCAGGAGTGGGGTCTATTTGCCCAGATTGTGCCTCATTTTTGCTTTCCTCAATTTCTAAATCTACAAAATATTTGCTTCGCTCAACAAGTTTTTGTATCCTATCATCTCCTTGGTACTGCCATATTTGATCTTCATACAAACTTGCGCAAACTCGAGCCTCAATGCTGTAATGATAATTTTCCAAAAACCAATTCAAACCTAATGTTTTGTATTCTAGATAAGTCTCATGACACCATTCAATGTCATTCTCTGTTAATGCACCATTTCTGACAGCAGCATTGGCAGTAGACATGCCAGACAACAACATGACACTTGACAAACAAAAAAATACAAAAATTTTCAACACACGACTAAAAACACAGACGATACATAAGTCTGTCTCAGAAATTATTTGTATTCTATTTCTCAGTAGATTCTCTGATTCCAGTGTGGTCTGCTACAAGCACGTCAATTCCATCACCGCTTGCAGAATCACGCATTATTGCAGATCTGATTGATTTTATTGCCAATGCAACTGCATCTTTTTCCTTCATCCCTGGTTTGTATTCCTGATCTAAGACTCCCAGAGCCATCTCAGCTCCTGTTCCTACTGCAGCATAATCATCTGGCAGTACGGACCCAAGTGGGTCAAGTGTGTAAATTGCAGGAACGCCGTCAACTCCACCCACGATAACCTGTGTTAGTAAAGGATAGTATCTTCGTTCATACATCAAAGACGACATCATCTTTGCTACAGAGTTTGGAGGGATCTCACGCTTTAGCTCCATTTTTCTAATCTTTGTTAAAGCTCTCATCTGCATTGCTAATACTTGCATGTCTGCAACCAATCCAGCACAGCATGCTCCTACAAAATCTGTAATCTTGAATGTCTTTTTGGTTGTCTTGCTTACAAGGAAGTTTCCATATGCTATTCTTCTTTCGCTTGCCATAACCACACCGCCGTCAAATGTTATACCCACTGCGGTTGCACCTGGCATGTACATATAGGCCATAAATGCACTTCACGACGAGGACAATAAAGGCCTTTCTATATAGCAAATTTGTCCATAATGAGACAAATGCATTTTGTGGTTTTCTTTAATAGATCAATTCTTGCAAATTCATTTGGTGAGTGGATCCGTGAAAAAATGTATGTACTTCCGACTGATATGCATGGAACGGATAATACTTTAGCAAAAGAGTACATCGGTCCAGTTCCTGCAGAAGATACACTGATTATAGATTTCCCAAAGGATTCATTTGCTGCATCTTTTATTTTCAAAACAAATGGATCTGAAAATTTTGTGCGTGATGCTGCTTCACCATGAATCATTGTTAATTTGACATCACCAAAACCTTTTGAGACTAGGTGTTGTTTTAGTCTATCAAGTTGTTTTTTTGGATTCATTTTTGGTACTAGTCTGAAATCAATTTTAGCTGTTGCCTTTGCTGGCAGAACAGTTTTTGCACCAGGGCCAATATATCCAGAAACAAAACCTGCTATATTGCAAGTTGGTTCTCCAACAAGAGCTTTTTTTACATCATTTCCTTTCTTGTTTGCAACAAATTCTTTTATTCCATATTCTTTTTTGAATGAATGTTCATCAAAAGGTTCAGATTTTATTAGTTCAAGTTCTTTCTCTGTAAATGAATCAACCTCTTTGTACCAATCTTTTACAAGTATTTTTCCATCAGAATCACGAAGAGTTTTTAGTGCCTCTAATAGTCTCCAAGCTGGATTTTTAATCAAGACTGCAAGACTGGAGTGAGCATCACGTATGGATTCACTTACAGAAAGCTCAACGTAAAGCAATCCCTTCATACCAAGACTAATTATCGGACGGTTTTTTTGATCAACATAACCAAATTCCCATATGACACCGTCACATGCAAATTTGTTTTTGTATTTTTTTAGATATTTTTCTACATGCATACTTCCAATTTCTTCCTCACCTTCCACTAGGAATTTTACATTACAAGGAACATCACCGTGAACCTTCAGGTATGACTCTACTGCCTTTATTCTAGTAATCAGTTCTCCTTTATCATCAGCAGAACCCCTCCCAAAGATCTTGTTTCCTTTTATTTTGCCACTAAACGGTTTGTCATCCCATAAATCAAATGGTTCTGCAGGCTGCACATCATAATGGTTATAAAACAAAATGGTTTTTGATGGATTTTGTTTTGATTTAACTTCGCCAAATACAACTGGTGGAATTTTATTTCCAAGTCGGAGTATCTCTGATTTTATTCCAGAGCGATTCATTATTTTTACAACAAGTTTAGCACACTCCTCTATACCTTCATTTTTTGCGGAGACACTTGGTTGCCTAATCAAAGTTTGTAGATCTGTAATGAGTCCTTTCATGTTTTCATCTACATGTTGTAGTAATTTCATTGAGTTCACTTTACTCTATCAAATGGTTTCATTGCTGCAGAAATAAATTCTAAAATATCAGTTGCAACCATATGCAAGCCATACTTTCTTTGCGCCAACGCACCAGCCTTTCCGTTGATAAACACTGCCGCTGCAGCAGATTCTACCGGATTTTTATTTTTTGATAGCATTCCTGCAACCAGACCAGACAATACATCACCCGTTCCTCCCACAGTCATAGCAGGAGTATTTTTTACGTTTAGAAATGTTTTGTTACCGTCTGACACGATGTCTGTTGGTCCTTTTAACAATACTGTAATTAAATGTTCTTTTGCATATTTTTCCACTAGTGAAATCCTTTCCTTTTTAGAATCAGGTGGGAGTTCACCAAAAAGCCGTTTGAATTCGCCTGTGTGTGGCGTAACAACGATGTTTTTGCTGCTAATCGTAGGAAGGATGGCCGGAACTAGTGCGCTTGCGTCAAGTGACAGTCTAACACCCATATCTAATAACGAGTTTACAAGGATCTTTAGCGCTTCGATATCTTGTATTCCAAGTCCCATTCCAATCGTCGCGGAACAAAGATTTTTTGGAAGTATTCCAAGGAGTTTGTGTACAGCACCACGTGTAAGTTTTGCATCAGCTAACGGAAGAACAATAAGA
>JBGOUS010000087.1:0-4932 GCA_041477675.1 Nitrosopumilaceae archaeon | reverse complement strand
TTTTTTGAACAAGTTCTCTGTCTTTAACTTGAAATATTCTTTTTAGATAAACATACTTGCTTTCTACAACCCCGTCTTGTACAAGTTGTGTCAAATAAAGAGATACAGTAGATTGTGATCGCTTTACTTTTTCTACTATCTCATTAAATGTTAGAACATCTTTGACAAGTAATGCCAAGAGAATATTTTTTGGTGTTTCCTGTCTTAGGTTTGCAATAAGTACAGATTCCGTTTTGTCTACACCAAGAGGATAAAACCTAGTCAATCTTGGAGATCTTTCTACCGTTATGATGCCCTTTTCTTCTAATTTTCTAGCATAATGACTAAGAACTCCGTTTTTCATTCCTGTTATGCGCATTATCTCACGAAATTTGATTCCCGGGTTTTTCTCAATAACTCCAATTACTTGCGAGCTTCTATCCATGCTAATCCTTCCTGAAAATTGCCAATGTAAAGATTCCGAGCATTATCAACACTAGAATATGTCCTGTCTCTAACATTGAAATTTCACCAAAATAAAAAGTAAAAGGCCATGTAGCTTCAATTAAGGAGAATACTTCTGAAAATATGAAAACTCCAAACGCAATCATTGTAAAAAAGAGTCTTTTTGTTCTAACTTTGTGATATGCAATAGCTGATACTACAGTCAGAAAAAGGGAAATTGCTATGCCTCCAAGATGCAAAAAAATATGGTAAATATGTGTACCATGAAAAATGTGAGGAAGAATAATCGGAATCGCTAAAATGCCTACGACAGAAAATACTACGATGGTAAATAACGTTGGTTTGTTTTCTGCTAAATGTTCTGGATTGAGCATCTTGATTTGATAAGTATTAATAAAAACTTAAACGAACTGGTACAATAATCGAACCAGTTTCATACTTGTTCCAAAATTCTAACTTTCTGTGCATTTTGCGACAAGGATCTAAGTCTTTATGATATTTTTGTCAATTAGGAATTTGAACCCGTTTAGTACTTCTTCCTCACTTATCAATTTTTGATCATACCAATTCAAAACATTTCTAAACCAATCAGGAATTTTAGACTCTTTGATTAATGAAATCGATAAAGGTTTTTTCATATTGTCTTCGGTCTGAAGTGTTATGACATCGCCACTTGAAATATTGATGTAATTGAGTTCATGGGGATGACCAATTCCAAGTATTCTAAGTTGAATCACTAGTGTACTATCAGAGATCAATGGCCCTACATTATAATCGACTTTACCATCAGGTTGACTGTCATCATATTCTACTGGAATCAAAGAGCCATCTTGCAGTGCAATTACCGCATAATTGACGTCTGAAAGTGGCTCGCCATATTTTCCTGTGAAAAATATTCGGATTGGTATTGTTTCCCTCATTTGTGGTGTGCCAGAGACTAGATTGGCAATCAATGAACCGTCAGCTGACTTTGCAGTCAAAACTGCTCCTTCTGATACAGGCGATAAAACAGGGTCTGTCACTGCAAGAGAATTTTTATCTACTACTCGAATCAAGCCATGCGACTGATGAGGTATTGAGCAAAAATACAGGTAATCGCCAGTCTCATCAAACGAATGTATGAAAACACCGCCTGAAGGTGTTATACCACTATCAAAAATTCCATCCACATGATCATAGACATCTACGCTTGTTACTTGATATGTTCTGTCGAAATAATTTATCCATACTACACTATCGCCTACATGGACTGTGTTTGTTTCTAGACATTGATCTTCTCCCATCCCTTTTTGAAGCACAGCGGCTTCTGCGTTTACAAGGGGTAATAATATTATAGACAGGAAAAAAAGCAAAATTGGAATTTTCATTTTCTCTTCTGTAGATGAGTTAACTCAAATTTAATGTCTTATGTAACGTAGTTAATGCAAAACTGCACAAGAAAATAATTGTTTTATGTAAATTGGCTTTCTGATTTGTTCATGAGGCATTTTGAGACTATTAGGTTTACTCTTTCATGTCTGAAACTATTATACAAGTGAAAAAATCTAATGTTTGCCTGTTTTAAGTTATAGACTTAAAGCTAATGATATGAACGAGTCAGAGACTTCAAGACACTTGTCTGCCATTTCCTCAACTCCACTTACAATGTCTTTTAGAAGCAATAATTCTTTGGTAATTGTGATTTCATCTAAGACTTTGATGGTTAGATCGCGATACTTGTCATCTATACTACGTTCTATTTTCTGGGCCTCATGAGCAAGCTCAATAGCTCCTGATGGATTATTATTGAGTGCACGTACTATCTCATTTAGTTTGTAAATTTCATCTACTACTAAATTAATTAATTCTGTAAGATCTTTGTCAAGCTTGCTTTTCTTTAGAGTGGCAGCCTTGATGTTTGAAAGTTTGAATGCAATTCCGGTGATATATCCTGCGATTTCATCCATAGTATAAGCGGTATGCAGGATATTTTCTCTATTCATCATCAGACCACCTACCTCTGCAATTTCTCTTGTTATCTTTCGACGAAGGGCCTCTACTTCATCTTCGGTACTGCGCATTCGTTCAAGTGATGCTTTAATTTCACCCTTGTCTCCTTTTATTATAAGGGCAGGTAATGCTGAAAGATCTCTTACTGAGTTAAGGATTCTGTTTATTTCATCTTGTAAAACCGCAAGCGCCTTTCGTTTTGCTTGAACTTCTAATTCTCCGCTGTACATGTAAGGCTTTCAATTATTAGGGGCGACTAATAATCGTTACGTGAAATTTTCCTAATCATCTATTAGTTGCTTTTGAATGTTTCAGATGTAATTTTGCTTTTCTTCTTGAACTGCTCTTTTTTGTCCATTATACAATGAGATTATCTCCTCATCTATAGTTGCATTTTCTGGAGTTTTTTCAAATCTGATCTTTCCTGTAAATTTAGGAAATCTTAGTGCAAGACCACTTCCCTTTCTTATCCTGTCCATCGCTGTTTTATGTAAAGGACTAAGAGTAATTTCTGATGCAACTATCTCTATGACGACTTCAGGCTCAAACCAAACATCAGCTTCTAGTCCGCTGTTTATTCTGGGATTTTTTTTCAAAGTTATTTTGTCAGAAAGTATTTGATAAAACTGGTCAAGGTTTTCATCTGTAAAACCTGTGCCAACCTTACATATGCTTGGGAACGTATCTGTTTTATCATCATATGTTGCAAGCAACAATGCTCCATATCTTCCAGTTCTTCTGCCTCGTCCAAAAAATGCCCCTATTACAACAAGGTCTAAACTATCTCCAAGTTCATTCCGGTATTCACGTTTTAGCTTGAGCCAATTACTCCCTCTTGCACCTGCTCTGTAAGATGCGTCAAGTTGCTTTAACATCAATCCCTCACATCCTGCATTAATTGCATTTTCTAAAACATCTTCAACCTCGTTATCTGACTTTACTAGTGTCATAGGCATGAGCTTTGCAAATTCATCTTCCCTCACAATTTTTTCAAGCATTTTTCGACGCTCTTTGTATGGTAAGTCAAGGCAGCTTTTTCCATCGACAAACATGACATCAAAAAAGTTTATTGTGATAGGATACTGTGAAACTGCTTTTGCGATATTGTATTTTCGTCTGCGATGCATTAGTTCTTGAAAAGCAAGAAACTCTCCAGTGTCATCGTTGATTGCAACTGCCTCTGCTTCTAATATCGCCTCACGTGCGTTTAATGATCTGCTTATCTTCTCAACAATATCAGGATAATAGCTTGTGATGTTTTCAAGACTTCGAGAATACAGTATGATCTTTTCTCCTCGTATGTGAATCTGTACACGTTCTCCATCAAGCTTGTATTCTGCAGCAAACTCTGCACCCATTTTTTCCCGAGCTTCTGGTGGGCTTTTTACTCGTTCTGCTAACATTGGTCTGATGGGGCTGAAGACTGAAACTTGGAAATTTTTTATTGCATCTATTCCGTCTTTTGCAACAGCTGCGGCAACTTTTCCTAAATCACTTGACACATTGTATGCTTGTTCAAGTACAGCTCTATTTTCCTTTGAACCCGTAAACGCAATTGCAAGCGAATCCATTATGGTAAAGTCAGCAATACCTAAACGCAAAGAGTTGGTGATTATTTTAAGTATAAATCCTGCCTCTATTGGATTGGCATCATTTAGCAGACTGGAAATGTACTTTAATTTCATATCCTGGGAGCGAAAGCCTTTGAGTTCGGCAATTTTATACAATGTATCATAGACTCTTTCTACCGTGATGTCCTGTGTCATAAACGTGGTCTGCGTTTTTTGTTCCAAAATCTTTGCAGCAGCTTGACCCAAGTCCCCACCTTCATGATATGCATGTTCTATCTTCTTGACTGATATGCCTGCAGATTTTGATATTGCTTTTATGGCAATTTTTTCTGCAACGCCAAGCTCTACTCCTTCATGATCTGGTCTTAGCTTGCCTTGTAATAGATAGACTACACTTGAAATTATTTCTGGAGGAGTTATTTTGAATAAATCTACAAGATATTGTGTTAACTCTAGTCTTTTTGTTGTGCTCTCCATTATCTTTAGGGTCTCTGCTACAAGAGAAAACTTCATCGAAGAATTTCTACAGCTTCTGGAATAAAAGCTTGAGTTATTTCAGCTTGAGATGTGCCTTTATCTTTAACCAAATCTCAGGTGTTCTCTTAAAAAGCATGGAATGGAAATCAGATATCTCTTCCTCATTTAGGAATCTCTTGTTTCTTCTCAAAAAACCATCAAAGAAGACTCCTGATATGTATCCAACATAAAGTCCAAATGCAAAGTCTGGAAGAGTTGCGCCATTTAGAGCAAGAGGTTTTACTTCAGTCAAAACTACCCGTGGGTAATCAAGTGTGTATGTTATGGTATCATTCAGATTTTTTTCCTCGATTACGTCTAATCCCATAACAAAACCGAGTCTAGCAAATATTTAGGATTTTGCTGATCCTTGTTCGTTTATAAATAGGACTTCGTGAAATCTCAATATGGG
>JBGOUS010000040.1:0-7566 GCA_041477675.1 Nitrosopumilaceae archaeon | reverse complement strand
TCTTATTTGTATTAAGAGTAATTACAATATTGAAGATCCTTTTAATATCAATCATATTGACTTTGATGATTTTGCCAGTTTATGCACAGGAACAATCTGAACAACAAATTGTGTTAACCGACAAGGGAACATTGGATTTCGGATTATCTACTATTCCTGCACATCCACAACCAGGGGAACAAACAAAATTGAAAATAAATTTTATTAATAAAACTACTAAAGAAATTCAGCCACACATAGACTATTCAATAACTGTTACAAAAGGCAACCAACAAGTATTTGGAATTCCCTTAACCCATGTAGCTGAACAAGGTTCTGTTACAATTCCATATGAATTTCAAGAAGCAGGAGAATACACAGTTTCAGTTGAGGTACAAGGAATAGTGTTTCAGCCAATTCCCACAGAAACCGCTTCGTTTGCAATTTCTGTTGGAAATGCATCCCCACCAAAAAATGGATGTCTTATTGCTACAGCAGCCTTTGGTTCCGAGCTTTCACCACAGGTTCAATTCCTAAGAGAATATAGAGATAATTCAATAATGTCTACGGCAGTTGGTTCAAGTTTCATTAATGCATTTAACTCTGTGTACTATACCTTTAGTCCTACCGTTGCAGATGCAGAAAGAAATAATCCAATATTACAGGAATTAGTCAAAACAGGAATAACTCCTCTTCTTGGAATATTGCAAATTACAAAACTTACTAGTGTTGGAAATAGTGAGATCTCAGTACTAACATCAGGTATGATGGCATCATCTCTTATTGGTGCTGCTTATCTTTGGCCAGCAGGTCTTGCATCCAAGTCCATCAGGGAAGGCTCAAGACTTAGAATTAAAATTGCAATTATTGTAATTTCTATTTCGTTAGCTCTAACATTAATTTCAAGTGTATCTGGAAATGTACAATTTATGATGATTTCAACATCAGCACTAGTATTGTCACTTGTAGGAATTGGTGCAATGTTTTCATCATGGGTAATTTGGAAAGTAGTACTGAAAATGAAGATCACCTTTTTATAAGCCTATTTTAAATATCCACAACATGAAGTCAAAATCAATAGGTTCATTTTTTGTTGTTTTGACCTTTGTAGTCGTAATGATTGCAGTTGCACCAAATGCATTTGCTGATCATATGAAAGTGGATGTAAGCATAGCAAAAGGTGCGTCAACAGCTGGTTGTGAGGAAACAAAATCTTGTTTTGCTCCTTATGAGGCTATAGTTGATGTTGGCGGTGAGGTCACATGGGCAAACACCGATACAGCGGCTCACACAACTACAAGTGGAAATCCAACTGATGGACCAGATGGTGTGTTTGACAGCAGTCTGTATGGACCAGGTAAAACATTTTCTCATAAATTTGATGAAGCTGGAACATTCAACTACTTCTGCATGGTTCACCCATGGATGGCTGGAATTGTAACTGTACAAGCTGCAACGACTGGCGGTGGAGAACCTCCAGTGGAGGAGAAGATGACTACCGTAAATAAAATGTCATCTGATGGTTCAGTAAATGTAAAAATTGAATCTACCATGCCAACTGCAGGAAAGGAAATGTCAATTCATATAACTTTCACAGATGCGGATGGAAAGGCGATACCACACACCAATTATGACATTACTGCGATGCAAGATGGAAAGAATGTTCTTTCTGACAAAGGCATGCACGAACACACTGGTGATGGAAAGCATGTCACATCTGCTTTAGCGTCTGATAGTCCAGTAGATGTTCAAGTAACAATTCTTGGATTCGGACTTCCAGATCAGCAAGCAACATGGACAGGTCCTAAAGGTGACGTAGTTTCCTTACAAGTAGTTCCAGAATTTGGTACTATTGCAGCACTAGTGCTTGCAATAAGCATAGTAAGCATCATTGCAGTAACTGCTAAAACCAGAGTTATTCCTAAACTCTAAACCTTTATTTTCTTTTTATCATAGCAACTATCGCTAAGATTACTCCAGCTGCTCCAAGAGATAGCCCAAATATTCCAAAGTTGTAGGCTGTTTCTGCGCTAAAGTTACCCGAGGTTGTATCAAATCCACTAATCTTGGATTTGAGTAACGAAACCTCTGATTGTATTCCAGTCATAGCGTTCTTTAATGCTACAACATCCTGGTCTGATGAACCTGTTGTGTCTGGAAATGAAAGTAGGGATTTGTCTTCTATGTCCTCAACAGTAATTTCAGAATTTATTGGAGTTCCATTAACATCGCCTTTTAACGCCACAACAAGACTTCCTGTTCTGGTTGGGATTATTTTAGAATGATAGTGTCCTGCCTGCGGATCAGAATCAATATCAAGTGTTTTTTCCAATCCACCAGATTTTACAGTTACTACCAAATTTTTAAACGCATTTTTTACACCACTTTGTCCATCCGATGTGTTTTCATTAATTTCAAAAGTAATCGCATTCATAAAACCAACAAGTGGCGGTTCATCTTGCCATCCTACTTCAATATCAAGATTTTGCACTGTTACCTTAGTATGTGCATATGCTGAAGAAAATCCACTAACAAGTAATAGTGAAAAAATAAGTAGAAAGGAAAAAATTTTATTCATGAATAACATCTAACTATTACGTGTTATTATCTTTGCTCAATTCTGGTACATACATAGAAGTAATCAATTGTTTAAATTATCATAGCAAGATCTTGTAATTGTGAAAAAACTTCTATTCCTTATTTCTATAATTATTGTTTCTAGCATTAGTATTGGTTCAGCATATGCTCATCCAGAAATAATAACAACGGAACCTTCACAATTTTCAAACGTTCCAGTAGGAACAACACAAGTAATGATTCGTTATTCTGAAATAGTTGAAGTTGAATTTAGTACAATCAAAGTTCTCGATAACACTGGAAATCAAGTAGACAACAAAGATACAAAATATTTTGATAGTGAAAATTCACTTATTGTTACTACAAAACCATTGGATGATGGAGTGTATACAGTAACATCCAAAGTCCTTTCTAAAGTGGATGGACATATAGTAAATGCTGCTTTTGCTTTTTCTGTAGGCAATGCAAAAATACCTACAGATATTTTGAAGGGAAAACCAACGCAGCCACCGATATATTTCCCAGAAGCTGCTGCAAGATTTCCAGGTTTAGTTGGACAGGTGATTGTATTAGGATCGGTTCTCTCGTCATTAATAATTTGGAGATCACTTAGAGGAAAAAAGTCTATTGAAGAAAACTCCGAAGAGTTACAGAAAAGACATTCTCATTTGTTTTTAAAAATAGTTGGTATTGGTCTGCTTTTGGTGCTTGCCTCAAACATTATGATGCTTGCAGTTCAAGCTATAGCGCTACAAACCACAGTTCTTAAGGTAATACAAACCGGATTTGGTACAACTTGGCTTGTGAGAATGATACTTACGATAATTTTGCTAATCATATGGTTCTGGGTAGAAAGAAAAACAATTATTGGAAAAATTCAGCAACTTGTAATTCTTGGATTTTCTCTTGCGTTGATCTCAACAACAACAATGCTTGGTCATGGAACTGCAAGTATGCATGTGCCTGCAATAGTATTGGATTATGCACACAATCTTCTTGCTGCAGTATGGATAGGCGGTGTGATTTACGCTGCATTTGTAATGACTCCTTCGATTTCTAAATTAGAAGCCGACAAAAAAGAACGATTTTCTCTTTTGATTATCCCCAAAATTTCAACCATGGTGATAATTGCGGTAGGAATTTTAATTATTACAGGTCCCACATTGCTTTGGTTTTTGGAAAGTGATGTAGGATTACTTTATGATTCAACATATGGTAAATTAATTCTTGCAAAAATTGCACTTGGCAGCATAATGGTTGCTATTGGAGGGTATAATCAGTTCAGAATACAAAAACCTGCAGAAAAAAATCTGGAATCTGGCAGAATATTTGTGTATAATAAATTTAGGAGATCACTGAAAATTGAATCAGTAGTTGGGATAGTACTTCTTGGAGTCGTTGCATTATTAACAAACAGCTCACTTCCAGCAGGCGAGATACAAGAAGCACAGGCAGAGGATGTTTCATTTGGATTTCAGACGTTGCAATTTTCAAGTGCCGCAAAGTTTGATATATCAATAAATCCTCTCTCAACTGGCACAAACACAGTTACAACAGACATTACATCTCTTGATGAAAAAGCACTTGGTGATATTTTTGAGGTAATATTGAAGGTTTCAAATCCTCAGAAAGGCATTTCGCCTATTGATCTGAAATTGTTACCAGTCAAATCTTCAGATGTAAATTCTTCTGCAATACAGTATATTGGTAATGCTACATTTGGTTTTCCTGGAAAATGGCATGTAGAGATAGTAGCTTTGCGAAAACAAAATGCGAATGAAGCGGTGTCCTTTGATGTTGTAATAAAACCGCATCTTTCTGACTTACAAACAAATATAGTCGAATATAGTTTCCCAAGACAAGATGCTGCTCCACTCTATCCCGTATTTGATGGTAATAATACGATCTGGATAAGCGATACTGGTAAACCGCGAATTTGGAAATTTACTATTGACGATAAACAATTCAAGACGTATGAATTTAATGGGCAGATCTCTGTAACTTTGAATATTGATAATGATGGAAAAATTTGGTATACTGACACACCAAATTCGAAGATTGGCTTCTTTGATCCATCCACGGAAAAATTTGAAAACATTGATCTTCCTGTAAAATCTGTACCTATATTCACAGAAACTGATCGCAAAAATAACATCTGGGTTGCGCTAGCAGACAAAAATATATTGTTAAAGTATAATCAGGATGAAAAGAAATTTGATGAGTTTAAAGTCTCGGATGCTCCACAATCTGGAACAACTGCTCTTATTATGGATAAATTTGGTAACATTTGGTTTACTGAATCACAAGCAGGAAAAATCGGAGTCATTAATCCAGATACAGGAGAATTCAAGGAATTTGGTCCACAAGACTCACTAAAGGAGCCTTCAGCGTTATTCTTTGATGAGAATGGAAATCTATGGATTTCTGAGCACACAGGACTTTCAATTACAAAATTTGATCCCATTCTGGAAACATTTGAAAGAATTTCTCTGCTAGACAAAGATGCATTGCCATTTGGAATGACATCTGACAAGTTTGGTAACATTTGGGTTGGACAACATACGGCTAACAAACTGGGTGTTTATGATCCTTACAGGGGCGATTTTAAAGACGTACCAATCCCAACCGAGCAGTCTTTTACACAATTTATCACATCTGATGATAGTGGAAACATTTGGTTTGCAGAACAACGAGGTCAAAAGCTTGGGATGGTTGCTATAACAGAAATTCCAAGACAGATTGCAGTTGCACAAAATAAAGTATTTGAGTTAAAATATGCAGAACTAGTATCACCACTTATAGCAGCTGGCATTATTGCAACATCACTATTCTTTGTAAACAGTGTCAAAGATAAAAAAAGGATTAACAGTTTAATAGAATAATAAAAGAATTCAGTTGGATTTATACTTGTTTTATACTTGGAATTATTGTTTTATTTTTTATCAGACCAGCTGATTTGATTCCAAGTGAAACAGAAAATATTACGATTGAAATTAGTACAATCATTCCACCAGGCGCTATGTTGAATGTGTAAGAGGTAAGTATTCCCAATATAACTGAAGAAACTGCAAAGGTCATAGAAAGTATTGCAGTTTGTTTGAAACCACGTGAAAATAGCATTGCAGTTACATTTGGTATAACAATTAATGAAGAAATAAGCAAAATGCCTACAAGTTGCATAGAGCTTACTACTGTGATTCCAGCAATTGTGACGAGCATGTAATTTAATTTTTCAACTGGGATACCGCTTACCTTTGCCTGTTCTTCATTAAATGTGGTGTAAACTAGTTGTCTATACAGCAATACAATTACAATCAAAATGGAGCCGGCCAAGCCTAGGATTAAAATTGTATTTTCTAAACTAACAAGCAGGATACTTCCAAAAAGAAAGCTGAATATATCTACAGTAAATCCACCTGCCAGACTGATAAGAACTACTCCCATGGCAAGACCTGATGAAAGTAAAATTGCTACAGTTGCATCTCCCGAAATTTGGAATTTTTGTCTTATCTTAGTAAGTCCAAGTGCACTTGATACTGAGACTCCAAAGGCAACCCACATTGGATAAATTCCAAGAAATAATCCCGCAGCTATTCCGCCAAAGGCTGCATGTGCTAGGGCATCCCCAAACAGTGAATATCTTCTAAGAACCAGAAAGAGCCCAACAACTGAGCACATAAGAGCGATAGCTATTCCTGAAATGAGTGCCCTGTGCATGAATCCGTATGATAGAATTTCAAATACCATACTAATCCTCGTGGTGATGCATGTGTAACTGCATTGATGATTCTGAATACATTTTTAGTAGATCTTCATTATGGAAGAAATCTTCTGAAATACCATGAAAGAACAAGGTTCTGTTAAGACAAGCTACTTTGGATGCAAGTTTAGCTACTGCATCTAGATCATGTGATGACCAAATTATTGTAATATTTTCTTTCTGATTTAGATCCTGCAAAATTTGATAAAATAATTCTTTACTTTGTGAATCAATTCCAGTGACAGGTTCATCAAGTATTAGTATTTGTGGATCGTTCACAAGAGCTTTTGCGATAAAGACTCGTTGCTGTTGCCCTCCAGACAGATCGCCAATTCTCCTATGACTTAGTTCATGGAGCCAAACTTTCTGTAAAACATTATCTATCATATCTTTTCTTGAATTTTTTGTCAGACCCATTCCAACAACTTCTGATATTGTGGCTGGAAAATTTTTTTCAAAGATAGGTTTCTGTGGCACATATCCAATTTGCTGAAGATATTGTTTTGATTTTCTTATGTTTGTACCAAAAAACCTGATTTCACCTTTGTAGCTGTTCAAAAGACCAAGCATACAGCCAAAAAGGGTGGTTTTGCCCGCTCCATTTGGACCGATTATTCCCAAAAAATCTTTTGATTCTACTGAAAGGTTTACCTTATCCAATGCCAAGATACCTTGGTAATCAACCGTAAGATTTTCAATCTCTACCACTTTCATGAGCATAATTCCTCCTTGAGATTTGACAGATTTTGTTCCATTCTTAGGATATAATTAGAGTTTTTCTCATAGATCTCTATAGGACTTAAAACCAATACGTGGGCTCCTATCTCACTAGCAATGACTTCGGATACTCGCGGGTTTACCGATTCTTCAGTAAAAATAATATGTAAATTTAGATTTTTTGATTGTTGAATAATTTGTTGAAGTGTTACCGCTGTTGGTTCTTCATTTGGATTAACTCCAACTATTGTATTTTGATTAAGACCATATTCTTTTGCAAAATAAGAAAATGCATCATGAAATGCAAGAAAGTCTTTTTTTATGCAACTAGAAAGTTCATTTCTTATTTTGCTGTCAAGTAAATTCAATTTCGCATTGTATGCTTTTGCATTTTCTTGATAATAAGCAGTGTTTTGAGGATCAATTTTGATCAAACCATCTTCTATGCTTTGTATTTGTTTTTTAGCTAAAACTGGATCAAGCCAAATATGTGGATCTTTTGTGGTTTTATCTAATCCATTTGAGTCTTTTTC
>JBGOUS010000077.1:0-5204 GCA_041477675.1 Nitrosopumilaceae archaeon | reverse complement strand
AGACCATAGCAAGACTATTTTTAAATTAAGGTCGTATTCTTTCAATAGTATTGCTCACAGAATCACTTTACATTGATTGGAATAATTCCTTTGAAATTTTAGACAGGGCATGCGAAACAGGTTTATTTGTATTAATCATAGGTCCAAAAGGCACTGGGAAAACGACTCTTGTTCGTGAATTTGCTGCAAAAAAAGGCGTTAAACTTGAATCGGTAAACTTCAGCTTGAGAACTCGTGAAAGCCACTTGGTAGGTTCCAAAAGTTTAGAAAACGGGTCTATTGGTTTTGATGAAGGCATATTGGTGAAATCAATGAGGGACGGGGGTATGCTCTATCTTGATGAACTTAATGCAGCTGAAGCAGATGTTTTGTTAAGATTAGATGAAGCGTTAGATGACAGAAGGCAGATCGTTCTAAAAGAATCCGGTGGAGAAATAATCAAAGCAAATAGTAATTGGTTTGTTGTTGCGACAATTAATCCATTAACACATGTTGGAACAAAAGAACTTCCACCACAGATTCTCAGCAGATTCCCTGTAAGAATTAGGTTAGAATATCCACCAGAAGAGATTGAATTGCAAATTGTTAAAAAATATATCTCGGGATCAAATGACAAAGAACTTGTGCAAGGAATTAAACTTGCAAATTCATTACGGCAAGCTGCTGCAGTAGAAGAATTGTATTATTCACCAAGTTTGCGAGAAACGATAGCATTTGGTAAGCTTCTTGACTCAGGTATAAAACCAAGACAAGCTGCAGATATTGTCTTTGCTAATGTATATTCACAGTGGGGAAATGTAGAATATCAAAAAGTCAGCGACATCATAACATCAATGTTTGGTAATTAATGCAATCATTACATCTTAGAAATGACACATTACTCGAAATTGCAACGTTCCTTGTAAGAAGATGGTCTGAAAAGAGCATTTCAGTAGGAATTAGTGAACAAAAAGAAATTCTGACAAAATTAAAAGAAAATAAGGTAATCATGCTTCCTATAGAGCATTATTTTGGAACGAATTTTCAGAAATATAGACAATTTAGAACTGCACTGTGGTATGAGGCGATGAGACTAAAACACTGTACAAAAATCCTAAGTAATGACCACGCATTTGGTTTTTTACTTAATACACTTGAGACAAGGCGAATTGAAACCATTGGTAGAAGACAATGGCGCGGAATGGATGAGGAAATAATATTCAGTTATGGTTTTGCATGGCTTTACAGGCCTCTTTTGAATTCGATCTATGGAAAAGGAAGAATAGCTGAGGCGTTTTCTCAGTATTTTTTGATGGGCGATATCAAAGGTGAGATTAACCCAAGCCAGTTTGAAAAAATTGTAAAAGCAACAGAATTTGCAAAAGAAGTTGTTAAAGAAGCATTAGAAAGAAACTATAATACAGAATGGCTTGAGAAGAAGATCCCAGAAATTATAAAAATTTTAGAACTGGATGCATTGATAACAATTCCATTATCAGTTCCAAAGATTGGCACAGGCATTGCAATCTCAGAAGAAGATTTTGTCAAAATGCTTGGGAAGATAACAAAATTCCGCGAGAGTGATTTTGGGGAACTGGATCCTAGACGTATAGCTGAAGGAAAAACAGTTTTTGAAGAATTCAAGGTCTTGCTACAAGAGAATCAGCTAAATGAAAACAGAGGGTTAAGTTCTGAAAACGTTGGAATTAGTATTCCTAGTTCAATGGATGCTGACGAAACAAAAATCTATGACGTAGATCTTGTAAATAATCTAAAAGCCAAATTCAAAGAATGGAAGACGGGTTGGAAAGAACAACATGTAATCACAGGGGATGAGTTTGATGAAGAAACCTATCTGGAAGGACATAACCCATTTCTTACAGATAAAAAAATTACGATTAAGATAAGAATTGTCATATTGCTTGATCATTCCTCAAGCATAGCAAATGAACAAGTACAATACAAAAAAGCAACCTTAGCCTTATGTGAGGTACTTGCATTTTTAAAAGTAAAATTCTCAGTTTATGCGTTTAATACTGAACAAAGACAAGTAACATGCTGGCTAGTTAAACCTGAGAATATCAAATGGAATAGTATAGCTGCAAAAAGATTGGCTCAAATTAAAGCAAACGGTGGAACTCCGCTAGCTGAAGTTTATTCGATAATGCTTCCAATGATACGCTCAAAAAAACCAGATATTTTCCTCACTTTATCTGATGGAGAACCGTCCGATCCTGATGCAGTTCGTGCAATGGTAAACACATTCAACCTTTTAGGAATTAAGATGGTTGCAATTGGAGTAGGTCAAAGTACAATGATATCAACAATAATTGCAAGCAATCTGAAACATCTTGGATATGAAAGAACTCTTGCTGTTAGTAGATTAAATGACATACCAAATAGAGTTCTAAATGTTTTAGGAAGAAACTAGGATGAAGTGTTTGTCAGTATCTCAGCCGTATGCTGACCTTATAGTTCAAGGCAAAAAAATAATTGAGCTAAGAACGTGGAACACAAAATATCGTGGAGAATTTCTTGTCCATGCACCAGATAAAATAAAAAAAGATGTATGTGAAAAACTTGGAATCGATATAACAAGGATTAGAACAGGTGTCATAATAGGCAAAGTTGAGATCTATCATGTCAAAATATACAAATCGGTGTATGAATTAAAATCAGATTACAAGAAACATTTTGCTACAGAAGAATTTTTGCAACACAGGTATGGGTTTTTGCTTAAAAAACCACATGAACTAAGAATACCAATTCCTTACAAGGGCAGTCTTGGTTTTTTTAATGTAGATTTAGGTACAAAAGTAAGAGAAAATGACATCAAATCAGAATTGTTTGATGAAGAGCACAGATATCAATGGATAGGCAGGCATTAGATTCGTTCATGACTTAAGAATCAATTCTCTCAATTTCACCTAACCAAAACTGTTTCTTTCAAGTTAAATTCTGATGCTCGGATTTTCTTTCTTTAGTTTTTCCCAATCCGCTAAAAAGTTCTTAAGACCAATATCTGTTAATGGGTGTTTTAGCATCTTTCCTAAAATATCAGGTGGAAGTGTTACCACATCTGCACCAATTTTTCCTGCTTCAACAACATGCAATGGGTGTCTTATACTTGCTACCAGTATCTGTGTCCCAAATTGATAGTTCTTGAAAATTTGATGGATTTCTTTAATCAAACCCATTCCATCTTGACCGGCATCATCTAGCCTTCCAATAAATGGGCTAACATATTTTGCACCAGACTTTGCAGCTAAAACTGCTTGGTTTGCTGAAAAACAGAGTGTTACATTGACTGGAATTCCTTCATTAGTCAAAGTTCGACACGCTTTCAGTCCATCTGGAGTTAGAGGACATTTTACAACTACATTTTTCCCATATTTTCTTAGTCGGCGTCCTTCCTCGACCATTTGTTCATTCTCTGTTGCAATAACTTCAAGACTTACATCACCTTTTACTATTCTAACAATTTCTTCCATTGTTTTTTGTGGGTCATCACCTTCTTTTGATAAAAGCGACGGATTTGTTGTTATCCCATCAACTAAACCCATGTCATTGTACAGCTTGATTGACGCAATGTTTGCAGTATCAAGGAATATTTTCATCTGGATTTACTCCTGATGTCTTTTACTGAATTAGCTATATTAATTGATGTTATACCATGTTTTGCAAGCAATAGGGGAATTTCGTTGTCTCGTGCTGATTCACCAAATTTATCCTGAACCCCAATTCGTCTCATTAGTACAGGATATGTCTCAGTTACTACTTCTGCTACTGCCGAACCAAAACCTGCCATGATATTGTGTTCTTCGCATGTTACAATACCTCCTGTCTCACGTGCTGCTTTTTCAATGAGAGTAGAGTCTATCGGCTTGATTGAGAACAAGTCTAAGACGCGGCATGATATTCCTTCTTGCTTGAGTGCATCTGCTGCTTCTAGAGCCATATGTACAGTAATTCCACATGCCGCAATTGTACAGTCAGAACCATCACGCAAAACAATTCCTTTTCCAATTTCAAAGTCTTGAGCTTCAGAATGTACTACAGGAGTTTTTGATCTTGCCATTCGCATGTAAAATGGGCCATATGTTTGTGACATTATCCAAATAAGTTTTGAAACTGTAACAGCATCAGATGGGATCATGACTCTAATATTAGGAATTACTCGCATGATAGCAATGTCTTCTATTTGTTGATGCGAACCACCATCTGCACCCACACTTAATCCACCATGTGAAACTACCATCTTTACATTTAGTCCCTTTTTATCACCAGGTGATGGATATGCTATTGCATTTCTAATTTGATCAACACATCTTCCAGGTAGAAAAATTGCATATGTACTTGCAAATGGAATTTTTCCTTCTGCTGCAAGACCTGCAGCAATAGAAACCAAGTTTGCCTCTGCAATTCCAACATTAAAAAATCTATTTGGAAATTTTTTGCCAAAAAGTTTTGTTTTTAATGAATCTGTAGTGTCAGCACCAACTACTACAATGTTTGGGTTTTCTTCCCCTATTTTGATAAGAGTTTCCCCATACACTGTACGCATGTCTATCATTTCAGTCATACAAAGCCAGCCTCCTTTGCAATTTGTATTAGATCTGTCTTTTTCTTTCCAACCTCATGCAAGTCTATCCATTTATTGACAAGCTCTACACCACCAAGATCGTGTGCTTTCTGTATCAAGAGTTTTCTTCGTGCATACATTATCTTTTTTCTAAATTCAGAGATAGTTGTACGTACATCTTTTTGACCTATGATTGCACTTCCTCCAACAAAGACTCTAGATCCATCCAAAAAACAAGAACCTATGTTGGAAAGATCTACTCCTCCATCTGCTTCAATAAAACCAGTAAATTTTTTATCTAAAAGGGTTTTAGAGATTTTTTGAACCTTCTCATGCGTGGATTCAATGTATTTTTGACCTGATTTACCTGGTACCACTGACATTACAATAAGCTGATCTAGATCAGGTATGAATTTCTCAGTCCAACTCGGAAGTTCAGTATCAGGATTTATGGCAAGCCCCACACTGACTTCATTTGCACGCAAAACGTCATGAATTTCTCCAAAGCTTGATTCATCACAAACTTCTGCATGCACAGTAATGATGTCACTGCCAGCCTCAACATAATTTTTTACATACTTAGAAGGTTCATTTATCATCAGATGCGTATCAAAGGGAATTTGTGTTATTGGTCTTAGTTCTT
>JBGOUS010000151.1:0-3397 GCA_041477675.1 Nitrosopumilaceae archaeon | reverse complement strand
TGCATCATTGAATCTTTTTGTTCTCCTTTGCACAAATCCTAAGGAATTGTGGCTAGTCCTTTCTCTTCAAGTACGGAGTTTAGTAATTGTAGATCATATATTTTTGAAAGGTCAGGTTTAGTATCACCAAGAAATCCTATGTCAAAGGCATCATTGGCAGACTTGAAAAGAGAATCCTTCACAGGATCGTATGTTATCTCCATTCTTGAAAATGCTTCTTGAAGTTCATCTTCAGGAATTGCCTTGCCTGTAAGCTTTTCTAGCTCTGTATTGAAAGCTTTGATAGAATCTTC
Source organism: Nitrosopumilaceae archaeon (assembly GCA_041477675.1). Lineage (GTDB taxonomy): Archaea > Thermoproteota > Nitrososphaeria > Nitrososphaerales > Nitrosopumilaceae > UBA8516. Next base: position 3,104 of record JBGOUS010000151.1, on the reverse strand, counting down.
TTTGTTTTGATTTATCCACTGTGTTTCATCCACATGTGCAGCAAGTAATTTCTTTATGATATCAGGATGGTTCTTGAGATATGCTGTGTTAACAATGATGTTGGCAGTTACAAACTTGCCTTGCGGCCACAAGTCTCTCTCATCAACAAAAATTCTTCCATTTGCTTCTTTGACTAGCTTTGCTCCCCAAGGTTCTGGTACCCATGCCCCGTCAATTTCTTTGTTCAACATTAAAGTTAGAATATCTGGATTCTTTGCAGGAATTACTTCGACATTGCCACCATTCTCTGTGGTATTGTATCCATTTTTGAGCAAATATGCCCTCAAAGCTACATCCTGGGTATTACCAAGTTGAGGAGAGGCAAATTTTTTGCCAGCAAAATCATCAACTGAATTTATTCCTGCATCATTTCTAATGACAAAAACTGCTCCTCCGCTTGCAGCACCTGCAATAATGCGTAAAGCTTCACCTTCTGATTTTATGTATCCGTTTATTGCAGGATTGGGACCTACATATGTAACATCCACCCTATTTGCAAATAAAGCCTCAATTGCAGATGGACCAGCGTTGAAAGTATATGGTTCAATTTTTACGTCACCTAATGCTTTTTGAAAATCTCCATTTCCAAGTCCTATGACGGCTTGTGCATGATTTATGTTTAGAAAATATCCAATTCTTATAACATCATTCGTTGTGGCTGTGTTATTTTGTGATAAACAAGAACCTGAATTAGCGGTAAATGAAACAGCAATTACAGCAGCTATAACTGCTCCAGCAATTGCAAATTTTGTTTTCGGGTTCATGTTTTTGATTTAATTCTAACAGTCATTTCATTGTCCAAGCTCATCTTTCATATGATCTTTTATTTCACTTTTCAGTTCTGTAATAATCTGCTGTTGATATTTTAACAAATTTTCATCTTCTGCAAGCCTTGGTCTTCGATAATTTATCATGATTTCTTTTTTTATCTTAGATGGTCTGTTTTTGAATACAACGACACGATTCCCAAGTATTACAGATTCTGCAATGCTGTGTGTAACAAACAAGATTGTCTTTTTTGTTCTTTCCCAGATTAATTGTAGTTCAACAAGTAATAGATCTTTTGTTTGAGCATCCAAGGCAGCAAATGGTTCATCCATCAGCAAGATCTCCGGATCCATTGCAAGCGCACGTGCTATTGCTACTCTTTGTTTCATTCCAGTTGAAAGTTGATAGATATAGGAATTTGCAAACTTTGTTAGTTGCATCATGTCCAAATATCTTGACGATATTTCTCTTCGTTCATTTTTTGGAACACCTGACATTTTCAGTCCAAACTCTACATTATCAATGACCTTTAGCCAAGGAAAGAGTGCGCCTTCCTGAAAAACCATGGTTCTGTTAGGATCGGGTTCTGAGACTTGCCTTCCATCAAGCAATATCTCACCAGAATCTGCCTTTTCAAGCCCAGCTACAATATTCAAGAAGGTAGATTTGCCACATCCTGATGGACCTACGATGCAAACAAAGTCTCCGTGTCCTATCTTAAGATCTATCCCATCCAAGACAAGAATAGGTTCACCGTTGTGGTCAAAGTGCTTTACCACATTCTTTGCTTCCAATATGGGTTGATCTAATGTTCTATCAGCAAACTCCATCTCTATCTCAGAACTCATCATATAACTTTGAAAATTTTCACGATATAATGGCATTCAAATACGCATGAAATGCATGTTATGTGCCGAAAACGCATGACCTAAAAATATATCATGTCCTACTGTTGACCATAATGCAAGCTTGTTAGACGATCTTGTGAAAAACAGAGTAGATTCAAAAAAACCAAGGAAAGAAGGGCTAACCTATGTAATTGACAAGCTACAGGGTTCAGATAAAGAAAACTGGGAACTGCTTGCACCATTTGTTGATGTTGTCAAAATCTACGGCGCACTTCCATTATTCACATCAGAAACCAGTTTGATAAAGAAAATCAAATTTTATCATGATCTTGGCATACATGTTTCTATTGGTACTACAAATACTGAATTTGCACTAGCAGAAAACTCATTTGATAGGTTTGTCAAAGAGGTTACAAAAATAGGGTTTGACATTATTGAGATTGGTGAAAACGTAATTGACTTGGATATGGAAAAAAAGAAGAAAATTGCTGATACAGTAAAATCACATGACATTGATGTTCAATGGAAAGTGGGAAAACGAGATCCACGACACCAACTTTCTTTGGATGATGCACTGTCAAAAATCGATGAAGTTGTAAAGTTAGGTTCAAAAAAAATCATACTTGAGGCAAATCAAGGATTTGGTGTAGGAATCTATGACGAGAATGGTCTTGTAAAGTGGGGTTCAGTTGCAGCTCTGACAAACAAATACCCTCCTAGTACTTTCATCTTTGAGGCACCGATAGAATCACAACAGTTTACCTTGATTGCAGAATTTGGAGAACGTGTAAATTTATCTGAAATTAGTGTTGATTCGGTAGCATCTGTAGAATCCGAACGACGTGGGATTTTATCAAAATCTGCTTTTGGTGTTGTCAACTTGCGTGAAGACCCAGAGGGTGGTCCTGCTGCCAAATTCATCTATTACATCATAAAAACAAAACATCCAATTGAACAAAGTGAATTAATTAATCTGAGTTATCTGCCAAGAAGAACAGTGCAGCACGCAATTGAAGAATTAAAGAACCAAGGACTAATCATAGAGAGAAACAGCCTTGATGATGCCAGAAAAAGAGTCTATCACCCAGTACACTCAGAGTGGCTTTAGGAAGTAATTGGGGGATCTAGCGCACTTTCCACAATGGTTTGGTATGTAACTCAAAAAAGATAGAATTGTATTTTATTGTTCATCGGTTATCTATGACGATCCAATCCCCATCTGGATCTTACTTTTTCCTCCAGCTTAAACAACAAGAGCCTATCAACTAACAATCCGATTGTAAATATGGTAATCATGCTTGCAATTATTAGTCCCATGTCTTGAAAGTCTCTTCCCACAGACAGAATGTGTCCCAATCCAACTACTGACATGAGTATTTCAGCACCTACAATTGCATGCCAAGCAAAAGACCAACCCTGCCTTAATCCAATGATTAATGATGGAGTTG
>JBGOUS010000201.1:0-2531 GCA_041477675.1 Nitrosopumilaceae archaeon | reverse complement strand
GATGGAAATTCGAATTTTTTTCCAGTTTCAGGATCTTTCCAAAAACCTATAGCTGTCCAGCAGGGAGAATTATTTTTTATCTCGAAATTTTTGTTACCATAGCGACAGATCTCAGATACAGTTTCAAGTGCCTCAATTCTTTCAATGGATAATATTCCTCCAATAATTTGGCAACCTCGTTTATTTATTGAACCATTTATTTCAGGCTGTGGAAGTATTGCAAAAATGGGCTGTACGATCACAAAAATGAAAACGGTAACAATTACCGAAATTATGAGGTATTTCATAACATCATTACTTATATCGTAATCTTAAACAATTTCCCACATATCATAACGTACGATATTATCTATGCCTCAACATTCCAGACATATAACAAACCTATGCAAAAATAATCTTTTAAACTACAAATTTGTAAGTTTATTATGTCATAGAATTTACCACAACTGTAAATGGAGATATCTCACGAATTTAATCTAAAAAAAATAGAGGAAGAAATCAGAAATAGTCTTTCATTGGTTGACTTGCAAAAACTAATTTTTGAATCATCTGATAAAACAAAAAAAACTGCATTTATTGAAGGCCCACCAACAATGAATGGAGTACCACATGCAGGTCATTTACGTGGTCGCGTGATCAAAGACCTTTGGTATAGATACATGACTTTGTGTGGAAGCAAAGTCATATTCAATGCAGGATGGGATACGCAGGGACTACCAGTCGAATTACAAGCTGAAAAAGAACTTGGCATGGAAGGTAGCAAGTCTGAAGTAATCGAATCTGCAGGAATTGAAAAATTGGTTTCAGAATGTAAAAAGATTGTTCACAAATTTAATGAAAAATGGGTTGAGGCAGACAGGATGCTTGGAATGTCGTTTAATCAGGAAAAAGCCTATTGGACATACAAAGATGAGTATATTGAGCGAGAATGGCAGTATCTCAAAAAAGCACATGAAAATGGAATCCTTTCTGAAGGATTCCGTGTTGTTGCATACTGCCCTAGCTGTCAAACATCGCTTAGTCATTCTGAAGTCAATCAAGGATATGAAACAGTTCAGGACCCTTCACTTTACTACAAGGTAAAGATACAAGATGAAGATTTGTTTCTGATTGTATGGACCACGATGCCATTTACTCTTGTCACAGATGCCATGGTTGGCTTAAATCCTGAAGAAGATTATGTGTATGTAAAAGTTGGAAATGAGGTCTGGCTTGTTGGTGAAAAAAGATTACAAGAATTTATGAAAGAAGTAAAGATAGAAAATTACACAGTAACAAAAACTATCAGAGGTTTGGAGATGGAAGGAAAAAGATACATTCATCCATTACTTGACCAGATACCTGAGCTAAACGAATTGGCTCTTAAGAATATAAAATTTCATACCACAGTAGCAGAAAATTTTGTAGACATCCAGACTGGTAGTGGTCTTGTTCATCTTTCACCAGTGAATGGAGAGGAAGATTTTGAGATTGCAAAAAAGAGATCAATGCCATATAATAATCCGATAAACGATGAAGCTAAATTCACAGATAAGGCTGGAATGTATGCAGGGTTATTTGTCCGAGATGCAGACGAACAGATTGTTGAAGCATTACGTGACAGAGGAGCACTTGTCAAGATAGGCAAGATAAAACACCAATATCCATTGTGCTGGCGTTCGCATCACAAGTTGTTATGGCTTGCAAGAAGAGGATTTTTCTACTTTTTAGATAGATTGGGTGAAAAAGCTGTAGAGGCAGCTAGTAATGTAGAGTATTTTTTTGACCAACCAAAGAACAGATTTCTTGAAATAATTAAAGACAAACATCCATGGGGTATATCACGTGAAAGGATTTGGGGATGCCCTTTGCCGCGATGGAACTGTAAAAATTGTGGAGAACATGTATGGTTTTTTTCAAGAAATGAGATAGTTTGCTCTGCCTCAGAACTTCCCGACGGTGAAAATTTTGAACTACACAGACCATGGATAGATAAAATTGTAATAAAATGTAAAAAATGCAATTCAAGAATGGAACGAGAACCATTTGTTCTTGATACATGGCATAATAGTGGCGCTGCACCATACGCCTCCCTTACAGATACAGAATATGCAGAAAATATTCCAGCCCTTTTTCTTACCGAAGGAATCGATCAAACACGCGGTTGGGCATATACGCTTCTTATGGAAAATGTAATCTTTAATAACAAACCAGTTGCTCCCTTCAAGTCATTTTTGTTTCAAGGTCATGTTCTTGATAAAAATGGCAACAAGATGAGCAAAAGTCTTGGAAATGTTTTGGATGCAATTGAGATTATGACAAAATATCCAGTAGATCTTATCAGATTCTATTTCATTTGGAAATCAAGTCCAATAGAACCGCTCAACTTTAGCACAGATGAGTTAATGTCAAGGCCATACCAAGTACATCGTACACTAAACCCCGAGCATCTTTAACTGAACCAAAATCGCGAGTATGACAAGTTTGAAAAAGCACAAACCTTGGATTGGGCAAAAAAGAAAAAGGGCTGGATTATTTTCGGCATATTCTGT
>JBGOUS010000192.1:0-2717 GCA_041477675.1 Nitrosopumilaceae archaeon | reverse complement strand
TATCAAATATGATGCGGCATAAAATAAAATTTCTATTATCAAGTTTTATTCTTTTAAGTAGTATTTTGCAGATAACTTACGCTGAAGAAATAAAGATCCCAGATTGGATAAGAAACAACGCTAAATGGTGGTCAAATGGAGAAATAGATGATAAGACATTTGCGAATGGAATTCAATTTATGATGAAAGAAGGAATAATAAAAATTCCTGTAACTGAAAGCCAACAGGTAAATCAAAATACAAAAATTCCTGAGTGGGTTAGAAACAATGCCAAATGGTGGTCAAATGGAGAAATAGACGATAAGACGTTTGCAAATGGAATACAATATCTGATTAAAACAGGAATAATTTCTGTGGCTGATGGCAATTCTCAAAATTCATCCTCAGACAATCCTGATGTATCAAAGTGTGATCAATTCACTACTGCCGCAGAAAAAAGAATATGTCAAAAAGAAATAGAACTTGATTATAAAATAAAAAATGACATGGAAAAATCAACTCCAACTGTGATTGGGCCCGTGACCTTTTACTATGTGGATAACAAGATTGAAAAAACATCAAGCGGAGCTATTCTAACAATTTATTTTGTTGTTGAAAACACGGGTATCTCTCATGATATAACTATGTCATGTCCTGTATACTCTTGTAATTATGTACTTAGTGACGGACAAAAAGAAATCCAATATACTACGAACACTCTTGTATATGGTTCAATGACTTTGCTGCCCAACTCTCCCAAACTGTTAGAATGGAGCTTCTATAAGGGATTGGATTACGATCCTGCAAAAGATTATTCTTTCAAAGTAAAGGAACCATGGGGCAGTGGCACGATACCTTTAGGAATAGACTAGATCAGTTTTTGAGTTTTGCAAAAGACTCATCTAATGTTTTATGTAAGGTGTGATGCCATGCATCATATCCATCTGGAGTCTTTGGAAAATTGTAATAATGTTCTGTCAAAATCTTGTTTTGTTGTGCAGTGAATCTCAAACCATCTGCAAGTTGTTTGTTTAACGCACCACGAATCATCATTTCAAGTTTGCTAACCGTTCCAAAATCTGGATGTTCACCTCTACTTATGGATTCAACATCCATCTTTGACAAAAAGTGTTTCATTCCATAATTTATCTGCTCATTAGTTAATGTCTGTAATAATCTTCTAAAGACTTCAAGTCCTGCAGTTTTGTATCCATAATCATTTATGAAATCAATATTGTATTGCCATAATCCATTTTCAGTAACGTCATTTGCTTCAATTGCAGCTACTGCATCTCTTCCAATTATTGTGGCAGCAACAATTGCAGGACCGATTCCTCCTGCATCGAGTGGTTTTGGCATCCATGCAGAATCACCTACAAGCATGAATCCATTTGCTACTAGGCAATCATTTTGTCTTCTAACTGAAACCTGCCATGTGCCTGTGGCATTAATAGAATCACTTGGGTCATCTGAGAGTCGTGGGTTTTTTATTGCTTTATTGATCTTAACATAATCATTTATCAATTTCACCACATCGTCTTTCTTACCCAATCTCTGGTTTCTTCTCTGTAATTCTTTTTGTTGAACTCCCAAACCTATGTTTACTTTATTCTTGCCCTTTGGGAAAACCCATCCGTATCCCCCAGGTGCAATATCTTGATCTAAATGTATAATACAATAATCAGGATCAAAATCTGTCTTATCTTCTCTACCTTCTTCGAACTTCATTATGTGTCTTCCAGTAGCTTCTAGATCATCACGATCTATCTTTCTCTCTATTTTTGATTTGATGGACAACCCATTTCGCAACATTGATGCCACTCCTGTTGCATCAATTACAATCTTTGCAGTTTTCTTGTATGGTTGATTTGTTAACAGATCTGTTCCCTCTATACCTACCACAGTATCATTTTCATAAAGTAAATTTCTGAGAGCTATGGAGAATTGAAAATTGATTCCCATATTTTTTGAATCACGAAGCTGGCGTTTTGGCAGTTCTTGTCTATTGAGCATAAATCCTTCTCCATCAAATGGAATTGAAGTTTCCCTATCTGGCGAAAATGCCATCACTCCTTTTACAGGATGTTCAATCTCTGGCTTTCCCCACGATATCTTAATTCTCTCTGTCATATAGTCAACTGTGTTTTTTCCAACTGCATCTCCACAAATCCAACCGCTGATTGTTTTCTTACCAACCATTGGTTCGGGATTTCTATCAATTACAAGAATAGATAATCTTTGTTTAGAATAAAATGCTGCAGATTGGGCTGCGATCATACCAGCGAGTCCTCCTCCAGCTACTATAATATCGTAATCTATTTTCACAGCCAAAAAACAGGATCTACTATATTTAAAAGAACCGTGTAATAACAGATCACAATTTTTTGGGTCAGTTCGTCGCGGCTTCTTCACAGCAATTGCTCAGACTGGAGCGGCAAACCCTCATCCCCACTGTTTTTGGGTTAGGAATACTATTAAACGCTCCTTCTCAAAGACTTGAGTGTTCCAGATACTGTAATTATTTTACATTCTTTTTTAATCTCTGATACCACTTGAGAAAGATTAGCAAGCTTACATGAAACTATAACATATCCATCTTGATTTGAGATTAACTTAATGTTAGAAATTTTTTCAATGTTTGCATTTTCTAATCTTAATAGAATGTATCTTTTTTTCTGTTTCAAGACTTTAAAAGATCCATGTAATTTTTTATAAGATCACTTTTTTTGTACACTGGC
>JBGOUS010000110.1:0-4257 GCA_041477675.1 Nitrosopumilaceae archaeon | reverse complement strand
TGATACTGGCGTGATATCTGGAGTATTGGTATACCAAGTCAACCACAACTATGTTAAGTCGGAAGCACCATCAGTAGAAACAAATTCAGAAGTTAAACCTTCAGGAGATGTAGCGACTCTGTCTACTTCTTTTGGTGATATTGTAATTAATCTCAAAGAAGATGTTGCACCCAAAACAGTAGAAAATTTCAAAAAACTTGCACAAGCAGGATTCTATAATGGAACTCTATTTCATAGAATTATGCCTGGTTTTGTTATTCAGGGAGGAGATCCAAATACAATCTCAGGAAAGCGAGATACTTGGGGGACAGGAGATCCAGGATATAAAATACCGCCTGAATTCAGTGATCTAAAACACAAAAAATACATTGTTTCGATGGCTCGTGGTCCTGATATAAACAGCGCCGGTTCTCAATTCTTTATAGTGCTTGGCGATGCTCCGTGGCTAGATGGTAAATACACTATATTTGGTGAGGTAGTATCAGGTAAAGAAGTAGTCGATAAGATAGCTTCTTTAGAGACCAATTCAGATGATCAACCACTTGATGTTGAGGCTGCACGTATAAAGAAAGTTGTCATTCAAACAATAGAATAATTCAAAGATAGCTATTCAAGCTTCCAAAAAATATCTTAAAATTCACTTGTAACGATCCGAAACACGATATCTTGCATATTTGTCATCCGGTGAATATCTTCCAGGATGTACGGTTATCGTTTTATTTCCGCATTGTGGGCAATCATTTTTCAAAGTATATCTCTTGCAATCAGGGCATTTGCGCATCTGGAATCGCATATTATTACTCACGAGTCTTCTTTGATTCTTCTCTAGAAAATTTGAAGGTACCTTTCCTTTTTTCTATAGAATCCTGAATTGTTGAAAGTACTGGTTTGAGTGCCTTTTCAGCCGTTTTAAAATTCTGAGCAGAAATGGTCAGTCTGTATTTGGGTGCACCGATGTAGGTTATTTCTACTGCAGCATCTTTGTTTTCTACAGCCTCAAGAAGAGATTTTTTTATAATCTCTATTCCATCTGGTTTTGTGCAGGTAAGTTCCAATACCCCACGTATTTCTACATGCGGAACTTGAATCTTTGAGCTGATCTCTTCTATCGCAGAAATAACTTTTTTAGATAGATTAAGACCATCCAGAACTCCTATTCCTTTTGATACTATTTCTGAAAATGCATCATAAACTGAATTGAATTTGTTAACCAAAACTTCCTCTAACTTATTTACCTCTGCTTGGGAAAGTCCGGCCTTTGTCTTCAAACCATCAATAAGTGATTGTTCTTTCTCATTTCTTTTTATTTCTAAAAGTTTCTTTTTCTTTTGATCAGTAGATACTTGTTTTAATGATAAATCTATCTCAGATCTGGCAGTATTCACTCTTTTTACTAAAAGTACTTTTTTCTCCCCCATCTTGACAAATTTTTCTACATTTCTGATCCAACCTGTAGCAATTTCTGATATGTGTAAAAAGCCTTGGATGTTATTGTATTCATCAAGATTAACATAAGCACCTTGATCCACTATCCTTGTAACAGTAGCAATAACAATTTCTCCCACTTCTGGAAGCTCATGGATCTCAGTAGTCATAATTCTCCAGATTTTTGTTACGTAATTTAATGTTGCTGATTAAAAATCGATACCTTTCTTTGCCTTGATGCCAAACTTGAAGGGATGCTTTATCTCTTTCATCTCGGTAACAAGATCTGCAATTTCTATGATCTTCTTTTTTGCATAATTTCCAGTAAGAACTAAATTTAGTTCCTGAGGTTTGTTTTTTATTAAATCTAATACGTCATTTATTTTTATTAATCCCAAATTGATTGCATAATTTATTTCATCAAGAATTATGATATCATATTTTCCAGATCCGATTTTCTCTTTGCTTAACTGTAACGCATCTAGTGCAATCTTTTCGTGCTCTTCACGAGGGCTTTTATCATCAATGATCCCAACAAAGCCTTTACCCACTGCAGTTAGCTCAAATTCTGGCTCTAATCTCTTTGACGAAGTCATCTCACCATAGTGCCAGGATCCTTTGATGAATTGGATCATGCAAACTTTGTAATTATATCCTACAGCTCGTAACGCCATCCCAAGAGCAGCAGTAGTTTTACCTTTACCTTTGCCAGTATATACAATGACAAGACCGTCTTTTCCCATTCTCTTTTTGGTTTCAGCTGTAAACTAAAAAGATTAGGGTACGTGGAGAAAAATAGCACACTTGCAATTTTGCCAAAATATACTCATGTTAGGACTATTTATGCAGGTCATTCCTTAGATGATTCCCTTTAAGTAGACTAAAGTGATCTTTCCTTTTCTGCTTTGCATTAAATCTGAATAACTGAAACAGAAAAATGAGTTTATAATCGTCGTTTCAAAAATGATGATTTAATGACAAAAGAATACGATTATGATATTGTAATTGTAGGTGCTGGACCTGCTGGTACCTCAGCGGCATGGGCAGCTGCAAAGAAAGGATTACGGGTAGCAGTGCTTGAAAGAGAAGAAGCAATTGCACAGAGTATTAGAACAAGTGGTGTGACTTGGATCAATGAAATTAACAAATTTGGAATCACATCAGATTTTTATAATCCAATAAAGAACTATTCCTTTTATTCACCAAACAATCATGTAACAATACATAGTGCTGATTATCAAGCAGCAGTTTTAGATGTTAGAAAAACCTACCAATTTCTTGCACATCAAGCAGCTGATGCTGGTGCAGATATTTTCGTACGAACCAATGTAACGAATCCTTTGACTAGTGAAGAAAAACTGATAGGAGTTAAAGCCACATCTCTAAAAGATGATCTAATTTTTCACTCCAAGCTTGTAATAGACGCAAGTGGTTTCTATTCAGTCATAGGAAAAAATCTTGGTATAGTTTCACAATGGAAAAGATTTGGAGTAGGTGCAGAGTATGAGGCCTACGTAGAAAACGTTGATCCAGAAACCTGGTCATTAATGGTAGGACAACAATACTCTCCTGCCGGTTATGCATGGATTTTTCCATTAGGTAAAAACAAAATAAGAATAGGTGTCGGTATAGGAAAACCCGAATCTCAAGTGGATCCTACCCAGCGCTTGCTTGAACTTGTTGACAAAAAACCCGGTCCACTAGCACAACTAGGAAAAATAACTCCCATTGAATTCCATTATGGGCTCATTCCAAATGAAGGCTTGACGCATACTACGATTGCTGACAACCTGATACTTGTTGGTGATGCAGCAGGACATGCTAATCCATTGGTCCTAGAGGGAATTAGATATGCAATTGAGTTTGGTCGTCTAGCTGGACAGGTAGGATCTGATTCTATTTTACAAGGTAATACATCAAAAGAATCATTAAAACCATACGAAGATACATGGAAAAAAGCTATAGGCTCAAAGATCAAAGCTGCAATTAAAGTACAAAGTAGATGGCTCACACTAACTGATAAAGAATGGGATAAAGAAATTGAAATAATAAACGAATTATCACCTGAAGAGTTTCTTGACTTTATCAAAGCAGATTTTAGCATTTCAAGTATGATTAGTCTGGCAGCACATCATCCAAAGCTGGCAGTTAGACAGCTTTTTGATATGGTAAAAAACATAACAGGAACGGGTTCATGAAAATCCCACGAATTGTTCTTGCAGGCACATCAAGCGGTGTTGGCAAGACCTCAATTACTGCGGCAATTATATATGGTATCAAAAAAAGTGGACATTCTGTACAGCCATTTAAGGTTGGACCAGATTTTATAGATCCAAGCTACCTTTCTGCAGTTTCTGGTAGACCTGCACGAAATTTGGATCCTTGGCTTATGGGTTTGAAGGGAGTTGAAAAAAGTTTTGTGAGAAATTCCAATTCTGATTTCTCCGTGATTGAAGGAGTTATGGGATTCTATGATGGGTTCTCTGGTGATTCCAATTTTTCTAGCACCTATCATGTAGCTAAAATTTTAAAAGCTCCTGTAGTCCTTGTTTTAGACACAAGCAAAACTGCACGTTCAATAGCTGCAACAGCTCTTGGATTTACAAAATTTCAAAAGAATTCTAGGATTTCTGGTTTTATTCTTAACAAAATTGGTAGCAAAAAACATGAGAATCTTTGCAGGCAGGCACTTTCTTCATTGAATGTTCCTATTGTTGGTGTTATTCCAAGGGATCCTGATCTTACTATGGAATCAAGACACCTAGGATTGATTCCGGTTTCTGAGCAAAGACAACTTCAATTAAAGATATCAAACATAGCAAAAATAATGTC
>JBGOUS010000016.1:0-10212 GCA_041477675.1 Nitrosopumilaceae archaeon | reverse complement strand
TCCTCTCGTCTATACTACAGTGAGCAAAAACCACAAGTTTATTCCACTGACATCATCATCTGAAATGTCCATTTCAGAAATATTGCAAAACACGGATGAAGGAACAAAATATGGTAACATCCTTGGCAATTCACAAAAAGTACCCATTATTTTAGATTCTAATGGTAACACAGTTTCGTTTCCGCCCATAATAAACTCAAATCTCACAACAATTTCAAAAACCACACAAAATCTTTTTGTGGAAATTACGGCCGTTGACAAAAATGCCGCTGAAGATACACTTGCAGTAGTATCTAATACGCTTCAAAATGCTGGGTTTTCAATTTTCTCAACAAAAATTTCTGGAGCTAATAATTCTGCACCAGCATTGAATACAAGAAGAATGATTCTTGAAGTTGATCTAGTAAACAAAACACTGGGTCTTGATCTTTCTCCTTCTACAATCGCTTCTTCACTAAGAAAAAGTAGGTTAAATGCAAAACCACAAGGAAACAAAATTGTGTGCACAATTCCAAGATATAGAACAGATATTCTTGGAACCATGGATCTCGTAGAAGAAGTCGCCCTTGGTTATGGGATACAAAATCTACAACCAACAATTCCACCATCTGTTTCCACAGGACAGAAAAATAAGATTACAAAAGAATTGGACTCTATGAGTGCAATCATGGTTGGTCTTGGTTATTCTGAAGCAATGAATTTTGGTCTTGTAAGTAAAGAAGTTCAATATGATCTAACAAAGAGAGACTCGTCAAAGATGATTTCTGTAGATGATTCTAAAAGTCAAGGTCATACTATTTTACGTGATGCCGTTCTTCCAGGATTGATTGACACTCTTTCAAGAAATATCCATGTGACATATCCTCAAAGACTCTTTGAAACTGGCGTAGTGTTCTCAAAATCTTCTAATGAAATAAGAGAAGATATTCATCTTGCTTGTGTCTGTGCTTACAATGGTGTAAGTTTTAGCGAAGTAAAATCAATCTTACAATCTGTTTTTAAAACAGGATTTGGTCTACAATGTACTACCTTGACATCCTCAAATCCATCGTTTTTGCAAGGAAGCACAGCAAGCATCCAGATTAAAAACAAAACGGTTGGAATGATTGGTCTGATCTCTGATGAGGTTAGAAATAACTTTAAGCTGAGAGTTCCGGTTGCCGGTTTTGAAGTAAAACTGACTGGATTAATATTTGACTGATAACCAAATTATTATGCCCATAAATGCACGCAGACGGACTGGGATGATAAAACATGATTTTTGGTCCACCCAGCCGTGCGACAGGGCACCCCGGTGTAAGAACAAAGATGAGGGAACGCTAATGCTACCAATGACTTTTTGTGGGTCAGACCCGGGGAACATTCTTCATAACCAAAAAAGCAATAAAGAAATGATTGTAACACCGTTAAATGGTAAACTACTGGTTAGTAAAACAAGAACCATCAGTATACAATTATGCTGCTCTTGAAAAAGAAAAAAAGACAATATGGGATGGCGTACACAACAACCTCGCTCTAAAACATCTAAACTTGATGAAAAAAGGAGATCAAGCCCTTTTCTATCACACTGGAGATGAAAAGCAAGCTGTTGGAATTATTATGATAATATCACATCCATATCCTAATCCTAAAGAAGACGACAAAAGATATGTCGTTGTAGATGTTAAAGCAGTAAAACCGCTCAAAAGACCTGTAACCTTAGAAGAGATGAAAAAAGACCCCTTGTTCAAAAACTGGGAGCTTTTACGCATATCACGGTTATCAGTAATGCCTGTACCAAAAAACATCTGGGATATAATAATTAAGAAATCAAATAGTTAATCCGACTCTGATAAATTTGCTTTGCAACAGATCTATTGATATATTTGGTTTGTATAACTATCCTATGGCAACAGCATATGTCTTAATAAACTGCGAACTTGGCTCGGAAGAATCTATCATAGGACAGTTGAAGTCCATTGATGGTGTAAAAGAAGTACATGGCACATTTGGTGCATATGATATTTTGGCCAAGATAGAATCGCCATCAGTAGAAGCATTAAGAGAAGTAATCACTTGGAAAATTCGCAAGATAGAAAAAATTCGCTCTACTTTAACTCTGATGGGAATAGAAGGACAGAGTTAATCACTTAACTTTTTTGGATTAACTGCAGTAAGAATCAAAACCTTCCACGGAAAAATAATTTTTCCATTTTTTATAAATCTCTTAGTATTCTTTTCTACTCTTTTTTTCATATCTACAAATTGACGCACATCAAGTGATTTGAACTTCTTTTTTAAAGGAGTTGTGAGATTATCAAAATAATCTCTCCAATAATCTTGAAATGTTCCAGGGTTATATTTAAAATTAAATTCATAAACCTTGATTTTTTTAAATCCAGCTTTTTCAAATTCCTCTCTCAACAGATCTTTTGTTCCAAATCTATGTACTGTTGGAGTTCCGGGCGGAAGAAAGTCTGGTATGAATTTTAGTACTGCGCTTGAAATACAGCTAAAATATAGAGTTGTTCTTTTACTCCCATGAACTGCAACAACAATTCTGCCATCTTTTTTTAGAAATTTACGAACTTTTTTTAATACAAGTTGCACATTTGGGAAAAACATCAAACCATATTGACATGTTACGACATCAAATTCTTCATCAAATTTCATTTTTTCAACATCAGCAATAACAAATTTTACATTTTTTTTCGTGGTCCATTTTTTTGCAATTTTTATAGGTCCTGGAGAAATATCTACACCTATTACTTTTCCACTAGCACCTATTTTATAAGAAATTTTTTTTGTAACTACACCAGTTCCACATGCTAAATCAAGAACAACATCTCCTGTTTTAATTTTTGAAATTTTTACTATTTTTGATGTACTCTTAAATGGACCTACGTCCTTACTTGCCCAATCTGAATGATATCTTGATGCAAATTCATTCCATGAAGCTATGATTCTTTTTTTGTATGCATTAGGATCAAATCTTGACATTATAATTTCTCAAATGCGAAGAGCTTTTAACTCTAGCTTTAATCCTTGCAACTATATGCTTGTACACTTTATTTTTGTCGTAAAGAAGCAAGATCTGGAAAAAAGAACTTGGGAATTTGAGTATGTAACACAAATGGCACAATTTTATAAAATATGGATTGAAAAAACGTTTTCAAAAAAAATAGAAATACAAACGGACCAAATGCCAGTTATTCCATCCTTCTTTCATCGAATTAACATCGATTCTCTTCTAAATGATCATAGAAAAAGAGGTGAGAGCATCTATCATTTTTACCTCACGTATTTTAGACCACTGTGGACAGACTGCACCTGTGAGGGTTATCATGCAGAAAACTTTAGCATGGCTTGGTGGCAAGCTGGAATAAAAAAAGACGATATTTCGTTTTTGGCAGAAAAAAATTGTACCATCGTGTCACACGAGTTGGCTCATGAGTTTCTTAGACAAACAGGTAACAAAAATTATGTTGATCTTGTTCACGAGATCTGGACAAGACATCTTTTCGCATCCTTACCGTTTGAATACTATGATAACACTTTTAAAAAAACAGACAAGCCAGCCACTTTTTCAACCATAGATACATCTGAATTTCGGTTATAATAGAATCACCAGTTTCTTTTAATCTTGAAATTCTAAATTTTATTCATGTTAAGTTGTAAAGGAGGATGCAAAACCACGTTTAAGTGG
The DNA here is from genome assembly GCA_041477675.1 of Nitrosopumilaceae archaeon. Lineage (GTDB taxonomy): Archaea > Thermoproteota > Nitrososphaeria > Nitrososphaerales > Nitrosopumilaceae > UBA8516. The sequence goes on along the minus strand of JBGOUS010000016.1, from coordinate 6,527 downwards.
TCGCTAGGTAAAACAACATTTCGTTATATGAATGGGCAAAAAAGATGCAGTGTATGCGGGGTTTATTTCAAATGGGCTGGATCAAAATGTCTTTGCTGCAACGCAGTATTACATGTTAGACCAAGGCATTCTCGTGCAAAAGAAAAGTATTACGAAATAGCTGGCATAAGGTGGCTGTAAAAGACTATGAGTAGGTCTGTATGGATTTTTTATTCCTGAGTTTATCTGTCCAGATTGTGAAAAACGATTGTTTCATGAAAATGAAACTACTTTAAATATAGAAAAAGCCGTGCACGCTAAATTTTATCCAAAAAAAAGAAAAATAATCTAGCACTTGGTAACTGAATATATTCTATTTTCAAAACTTGCCGTCTTGAAATCTACTTTATTTTCTGGATCTTTTTTACGAGCCTTACTTAGATTCTCTAGATTTACAAGTGCTTCACCTTCAAAACCTACTGAAGATCCGTAAATACCATCTGTCAAAAGATTGCCATGCTCGCCTTTTTTGACATCATCTACTATTTCATAAAATTTTATGGCTTCTTTTTTACTTATAGGGCCACCAGTTGACTTGTTAAAGCCAACTGCTACATACATCCCATTATTTTTTACTGCAACAGGTACTTTGTGGACTTTACCGGAAGCACCTTGGATCTTTTCATTGAGTAAGATCTCACACTTGTGGAACATGCTTGAAATATAGGCACAAAAACGATAATTAGCATAAACACCATCACCATCTTCCTCACAATCAACAAAAACCTTGTGAAGAAGTTCAAGAGCAGAATCATTCATACTTTGAAGCCGATCCTCAATTCTGCCCTTTTTGACTAGATCGGATTGGCAGTCTCCTGCCACTTTTTCAAGAATGAAATGTGGCAGGTTGTAGTTTTTAAGCGCAGAAACGTATGTTCCTGTTTTTGAAATTCCAAAACTTGGGAAATTACCACGACTCAATTTAACATCACTCCAAAATCATTGAAAATTAATTTAACTATAATCATGCAGAATGTCATTACGTCGCTTTTCTCTTATAACTCTTCGCTAAAACATGAATAAAGATGGTGGGGCCGACCGGAGTTGAACCGGTGACACACGGGTCACTACAGCTCCAAACTGTACATCATCCTTTCGTCAGTGAAGCTTGTGAAACCACTGGAGCCCTTAGCGGTGATCATGTGATCTATCCTGTCGCCATGCCTGGCTAGGCTACGACCCCCCGCAAGTGAGATGAATACACTAGAATTTTAATTTACTTGACTGCCGAAGATTTAACAGTCTTAATTCCATGTTTTCGATCAAGACGACTAACAAATTTTGGATCAAAAAATTATTTCAAAACATCATATAGGAAAGATTGATTCTCAAGTTAGTATGACAATCAACCTTAGAAAAAATGGAGATTTGTAGAAAACAATGGTTCGCCTCATCGTGATTTTGGTTGGTGCAATTCCTGTTGTTATGGCGCTACTAATAGCGATTCCACAACTCACTAAACCAGAAATTCCAATTACTGCTGCAGATTCAAATGATGTAATTTCTATTGAATATAGTATACAGCACCTAAAGAAAGTACAATTTGGAATAACTGATACTATTGGTGCCACAAAGACTGAACTTTTATCAATTCAAAATGATGGGAATGTAAGATATAGTGTAACGATAGATGGTAAGCCAAAGCCTGACATAAATGATACATTAGAAAAGGCCACAATAAAAAAACTCAAGGCTCTAATAAAAGAAACTGGATTCATGCAAATCCCAAAAAATTCTTTTACTATAAAAAATGACGTTCCTGAATATGACAAATTTGGAATTAAACTAACTTTTAATGGCTTGACAAGTAGTATTCAATGGCCTGAACAGAATGCCACCAGCGAATTCATTCCTCCATTAATCACCCATGTGAAAGGTGAGCTTGATGGAATAATTTCTGAAATAATAGAATAAATAACACTCGTAACGATTAACAAACATGATACCACTTTCTGGTGATGTTGCTAATTCAAAAGGAATCGTAGATGAAAAAATAGAATCATATTCTATCAAGCGAGGAACATCTACTCTAAAACGCGGACTTGCTCACATGCTCAAAAATGGAGTTGTAATGGATGTAACGACAGTTGAACAAGCACAGATTGCTGAAGATGCTGGCGCGGTTTCTGTGATGGTTTTGGACAAACTCCCATCTGATGTAAGAAAAGCAGGAGGTGTTGCAAGAACTGCAAGCATTAGAATTATTCAAGAAATTATGGATTCAGTCACAATACCTGTTATGGCAAAATGTAGGATTGGTCATGTGTATGAGGCAAAAGTTTTGCAAGAAACAGATGTAGACATGATCGACGAGTCAGAAGTTCTGACCCCAGCTGACGAATTGCATCATATCTGGAAATGGGATTTCACAACACCTTTTGTAAATGGTGCAAGAAGTCTTGGAGAAGCACTCCGTAGAATAGAAGAAGGTGCAGCTATGATCAGAACAAAAGGAGAACCTGGAACAGGTAACGTTGCAGAAGCGGTAACTCATATAAAAAATGTAAATGACGAACTTAGACGAATAAAATCAATCTACGATTCAGGCGATGAACAAGAATTGATTCGCATGGCAAGAGATCTGAGAGTTTCATATGAACTTGTAGAAGGAACTGCAAGTCTTGGGAGATTGCCAGTAGTCAACTTTGCAGCTGGAGGTATATCTACACCTGCAGATGCAGCATATCTTATGACTCTTGGCTGCGATGGAATCTTTGTAGGTTCTGGAATATTCAAAGCAGAAGATGCAAAGGAAAGAGCACAAGCAATAGTCCTTGCTACCACTTTTTGGGAAGATCCAGACAAAGTTAAGGAAGCGCAAAAAATGATAGATGAAAGACAATCTATGTTAGGGCTTGATACTAAAAATCTTGAACTAAAGATGCAAGAACGTGGAAGTACAGCATGAGTGGATTGAATATAGGAGTCCTTGCTGTCCAAGGCGATGTTGCAGAAAACATCATGGCTACGAAGATGGCCCTTGAAGAGCTTGGAATTGAAGGAATTGTAAACGAAATAAAATATCCAGAACAAATTTCTGAGCTTGATGGAATGATCATTCCGGGAGGAGAAAGTACTGTAATAGGACAACTCTCTCTTGTAAACGGCTCTTTAAAACAGATTAAAGAAAAAATTGTATCAGGCATGCCAGTTCTTGGAATCTGTGCTGGCATGATATTGCTCTCAAAAAGAGTAAAGGATCGGGTAGTGGGTGATATGGACCAACCTCTTTTGGATTTATTAGACGTAAAAGTTGAAAGAAATACCTTTGGAAGACAACGTGATTCTTTTGAATCCGAAATATCAATGGAAAAGATAGGAATTCCAAAATTTCATGGAGTGTTTATTCGTGCACCATCGATCGTTGAAACTGGAAAGAATGTAGATGTCATATCAAAATTTAATGAAAAAATTGTAGCAGTTAAGCAGGGAAATATCATCGGTACTTCATTTCATCCAGAACTGACAGATGATCTCTCATTACACAAATATTTTGTGAATCTAATCAAAAATAAAAACTAAATTTGAAAGCAACAAAAATGCTTACATTACAAACTTCTGTGACCATTTATATTAAATTCTCAATAATTACATACTGATTAATCATGGAAATAGAGACCACGCCTGAACTTGTTGCATACGCCTACAAAAAAGGAGAAGAGAATGTTAAGAAATTCAGAAAAATGGTAAACAGATCACTTACACTTTCAGAGAAAATACTAGTTGGCCATTTTGAAGACATAGATGACGCAAGTAATATTGAATCTGGAAAAAGCTATGTATTTCTACGACCTGATCGCGTTGCTTTGCAGGATGTAACTGGTCAGACAACAATTCTCCAGTTTATGCAGGCTGGATTAAAAAGAACCGTTCTTCCTACTACGGTGCACTGTGATCATCTGATTCAAGCTAGAGTAGAAGGCGATTCTGATACAAAAGCTGCAATTAGCGAGAACAGTGAGGTATTCAAATTCTTAGAATCAGCAAGCAGAAAATATGGTATTGGTTTTTGGAGACCAGGAGCGGGCATTATACATCAAGTTGTTCTTGAAAATTATGCGTTTCCTGGCGGTCTCATGATTGGTACTGATTCTCACACTCCTAATGCGGGTGGTCTTGGTATGCTTGCTATTGGTGTTGGTGGATTGGATGCAGCTGAAACAATGGCAGGACTTCCATGGGAGCTTCTTTATCCAAAACGTATCGGAATTTATTTAACAGGAGAACTTAATGGATGGACTGCGCCAAAAGATATCATACTCTACGTTGCGTCAAAACTTACCGTTTCTGGCGGAACAAATTCTATCATTGAATATTTTGGTCCTGGTGCAGAATCAATAAGCTGTACAGGTAAGGCAACAATAACAAACATGGGCGCAGAAATTGGTGCAACATGCTCTGTGTTTCCATATGATGAAAGAATGGAAGTGTATCTTCGAACTACAAATCGTGGCATGTTAGCAGACCTTGCAAACAAATACAAAGATTTACTGACTGAAGATGCAGAAGTTGAACAAAATCCTGAAAAATACTTTGATAAAGTAATTCGAATAGATCTTTCAACATTAGAACCACATGTAGTGGGACCACACACACCTGATCTTGCTAGACCAATTTCACAAATGGCCGAAGATGTGAAAAAAAACAATTATCTTGATAACATTTCTGTTGCTCTGATAGGAAGTTGTACAAACTCTTCATATGAAGACATGTCACGTGCTGCAAGCTTGGCTGATCAAGCAAAATCTAGAGGGGTTAAAACCAAAATACCGCTTCTTGTGACTCCTGGTTCAGAACAAATTAGAGCTACAATAGAACGCGATGGTCAGATGGCTTCTCTCAAAGATATTGGTGCAACCGTTCTTGCAAACGCATGTGGGCCATGCATAGGACAGTGGAATAGACCGGAACTCAAAAAAGGAGAACCAAATACAATCGTCACCTCATATAACAGGAATTTTCCAGGAAGAAATGACGGAAAAAGAGAGACAATGAATTTCATAGGCAGTCCAGAAATAATTATAGCACTAGCTCTTGGCGGAAGATTATCGTTTAATCCACTAAAAGACTCGCTAGATGCTCCTGATGGTTCCAAGTTTAAACTCGAGCCTCCAAAAAGAGCACCAGAAGTTCCTAGTAAAGGATTTCAAAAAACTGAAGGCATCTACGTTCCTCCTTCTAACGATCCTGATTCTGTAGAGGTCATCATTAGCAAAAACAGTGAAAGACTACAAAAATTAGAACCATTTTCACAGTGGGACAGAAATGACTTTGTAAACTTACCAGTATTGGTCAAGGCAAAAGGAAAATGCACCACTGATCACATATCACCTGCAGGACCTTGGTTGTTTTATCGTGGACATCTTGACAAGCTAAGTGATAACATGTTTCTTGGTGCAGTCAATGCATACAACAACGAAGTAGGAAAAGGCAAGAATATGCTTACTGGAGACATGCAACCATTTCCTGATATTGCAAGACAATACAAGACTAAAGGGATCAAATGGATAGTTGTTGGAGATCGTAACTATGGTGAAGGAAGCAGCAGAGAACACGCTGCCATGTCTCCAAGATTCATGGGATGTGCTGCTGTTATTGCAAAAAGTTTTGCTCGTATACATGAAACCAATTTGAAAAAACAAGGCATACTTGCTCTCACATTTGGTAATCCTGATGATTATGAAAAAATAAGAGAAACTGATAGAATCAGCATAGTTGGGTTATCTGATCTTGAGCAAGGAAAACCTGTGAAATGTTTCATACATCATGAAGATGGAACAAAAGAAGAGATCTGTCTCAAACACTCGTACAATAAATTCCAGATAAAGTGGTTCCAAGCTGGTTCTGCTCTCAACATTTTACGTGCAAAACAGTAATTAGCACTAGTTATCACAAGATATAAAAAATGTAGATGTAGCAGTAAACTAGGCTATGACATTAGCCATGGTATAAAACCAGAACTGCATTGTATGATGCTGATAATGTCTACCAAAAAATTGGAGATAGGTAGACAACAAAATGAAAGGAATAGAACTAATATTTTTGGCTGCAGGTGGCATAGTTGGAACTTTTCTACGTTATAGAATAACGGAATCGCCACTACTTTTTAGTTTACTACAAGTTAACGTGCTTATTGTAAACATAATTGGCAGTTTTATCCTAGGATGGTTTGTGGTATTATCACAACAATGGAATCTTGATAGTAAGTATGCTTTGATGGTTGCAATAGGATTTTGTGGTTCTCTTACCACAATGTCTTCATTTGCATTAGAAACCACTAACATGTTTGAAAATAGACAGTTTAGTCTTGTAGCAATTAACATACTTGCAAACGTTGGCTTATCAATAGGAGCTATATTTGGAGGGAAAACTTTGATGACTGCTGTTGCAAGTGGAGGATTACAATAAATGCGAACTATGAAGATGTGGTCACTTGTCATACGAATAAAGAAGAATGACAATGTGAACGGAAAGCGAATCCATAATGT
>JBGOUS010000079.1:0-5175 GCA_041477675.1 Nitrosopumilaceae archaeon | reverse complement strand
ATTTTTTATTAGATCAACTACTGTCAAGCTTATTCCATCTATTGCAATTGATCCTTTTTTAACAACATATTTTATTAGATCATTTGAAAGTTCGATCCAGAGTTTAATTTCTTTTGGTAATTTTTCTATGTTTATTATTTTTCCAGTACCATCAATGTGTCCTAAGACAAAATGACCTTCCATTCTATCACCAACCTTCAAGCTACGTTCTATGTTTACTTTATCGCCAGATCCTAGCTTTCCAAGATCAGTTTTGCGCATAGTTTCTCCAATCATTTCAAATTCTGCATTGTTCTTAAAAATTTTTGTGACAGTAAGACAAACTCCGTTTATCGCAACACTGTGACCAGCTTTGAGTCCTTTTGCCAGGTTACCTAGATCTACTTTCATCTTGGCAGCACTTCGAGTATTTGTTTTCTTTTCAAATTTCGTTATTTTTCCAAGACCTTCTACTATTCCTGTAAACACTTGATAAAATTATTCTAGAGCTTATAAATTACTTATTTAATTGGGTTGTTAATTTCGTGCCTAAGTCTGCTCTAGATGTTTCCTACCGAATCTAATAGTGTCCTTGCTCGCTTAAAATGAACCTCGTCAATCATCTTTCCTTCCACTACTGTTGCTCCCTTGTTTTTCTTTGTTGACTCTAAGTAGACTCGGCATACCTTTTCTGCCCATTCTATCTCCTCTTTAGTGGGATGAAATATCCTATGTGTGGCAGATATCTGATTTGGATGAATAATGCTCTTTCCTGAGTAGCCGAGATTTTTTCCATTTACACAATCTTTTTCAAAACCATCTTCATCATTTAGATCTTGCCAGATAGCATCTATTGCATATTTTCCAGCTGCTTTTGCATCTAGTGGAATTTTGGCTCTTGCATATTTTGCACCATCAGCTTGTTTTGTATATTCTATACCCATATCATTTAACAAATCAAATACACCAAACACTAAAGCGGATATTCTTTTGCTTGATGATGCAATATTATACGCATTTACCACACCCTCAGCGGATTCTATTGATGGTATTATTTCAATTGGTTTTAGGTTACGTTTTTTCTCTAGAGCCATAAGAAGTTTTTCTATTTTTTTAAATTCTTTTACATTATTCACTTTTGGAATAACTATACCGTCAATTCCTTTCTGAACTATTTGGCGTAAATCATCAGGAATTAATTTAGAGAGTGCTGAATTCGTTCGTACATATACTTCAGCTTTGTATTCAGAGCGTTTTGTTAAAGCTTCTTTTATAAGATTTCTTGCAGAGTCCTTTTCGTTTAGTGGTACAGAATCTTCCAAATCAAAACACACTATATCTCCCAATAGAGTCTTTGCTTTTTCTAAGAATCTGAGATTGTTTCCTGGAACAAAAATAAGGCTGCGCAAAAGTCTAGCCATGAAGTGGACTACACTTACGGTTTCATTAAGATTTTACCAAATAGGCCTTTGCCAGTCAGCATCTTTGTGTGTGCTTCGGAAGCCTGTTCAAATGAATATACTGAATCAATTACTGCTTTTATCTTGCCTTTACCCATCCAATACAATCCTTGTTCTAATTCAGCTTTGGTTCCTTGCGTAGAGCCAAGTATGTTAGTTCCTTTGAAGAAAATGTGTCTTAGATCAGTTTTTGCGTCATATCCAGTTGTTGCACCACATGAAACAAGTGTACCGCCGTACTTTAACAAAGTAAGCTGTTGGTTCCAGTGTGTTTGTCCAATGTGATCAAATGAAACATCAATTCCAGGAGCTACACCAGTTTTAGCACTAATTTCTTTTGTAATCTTAAAGACTTCTTTTCCCCAATCTTCTTTTCTGTGATCTACTGCATAATCAGCACCAAGTTCTTTTAGCTTGTCTAGCTTGTCAGGGCTTGCCGTTGAAATTACTGTACAATTGTAAAGTTTTGCAATTTGAATACCAAAACTTCCAACACCAGAACCACCGCCCATGATTAGTACAGTTTGACCTGGTCGTATCTTTGCTCTGCCTACAAGCATATGCCATGATGTAAGCAATGTCATTGATGCAGCTGCGGCCTCATCAAAACTTACTCCTTCAGGAATCTTTGCAACATTTACTTCTGGTAAATGAGTGATTTCAGAAAAAGCTCCCCATGTTGGACCTGTTTGAAATCCCCAGATTGTTCTTTTATTACAATCAAATTCTCGTCCATCTGTACATGCAGAACAAACTCTGCATGACATGTTTGAATGTGAAACAACTCTATCACCTACTTTAAAATTTTTAACATCCTCACCAACTGCGATTACTTCTCCTGCTGCATCGGAACCAGAAACATGAGGCAATGGTACTGCAACTGGTTGTCCCCTCATTCCCCAAATATCATTGTAATTCAAAGCTCCTGCTTTTACTTTGAAAACTACTTCGTCTGGTTTTGGTTTTGGTTCAGAAATATCTTTTACTTTTAAAATTCGTTTATAATTATCATCAGGCGCATATTCTTCGTAGACTACTGCCTTCATATTTACAGACGCTTAATTTGCCCCTAATATATTTTCGCTAATCTATTTCCGATTAATTTTGAAATCACGTTTTGGTTGTTGAACTGATTGTAGGATTTGTTTTAGCTGATCATCAGAAATTTGTGTGTTAAGTTTACCTTGTGATGCCATACCAATAAGATAATTTTCAACCATCGCGGCAAGTTCAGGTTTGACCATCTTAACGTTGTTTAACCTAAGCCTTGCTTGTGGTTCAAGCAAAGTTCGTAATGCTTGTTCTTTCATTACATTAACTTCATCTTCGGTAGATCCTCTTTCATTGCCTTGGTTTGGATTACTCATAAAACCACATTAGGAATATTTCTTAAGGTTTGGATGTTTTACAACTAACTCATTTAAAATTTCTGTGGCGACTCCATCAATTTTTTTCATTCCTTGATGTGAGATCGTTCTTCCTTTTCCTTCCACTTTGTCAATGTAGCCAAGTTTTTCTAGATTGTGGATGGCTGTTCTAATTATGGCACCACCCGAATCTCGGTGATGGTTTCCGCCATATCCAACCGCTTTTACTCCTCCATACATGCCTCTAAGGTCTTTTACACCTATTGGGCCATGAAGATATATTTTTCTGAGAAGTGATGCACATCTAGTGTACCACCAATCATTTTTCTGCGGGGGTTTTTCCGCATGTGCACCAGTCTTGACAAATGGAATCCAGCTCGGAGTTGAGATTTCTTCATTTTTTAGAATCTCTGATAGTTTGTTAATCAATACATCTGCTGGTACATCGTATGCCTTTGCCATGAAAATGAAAGTTTTCAGTTCGTCTTATAAATCATTGAGCTTTAGAAATGATCTTTCTGTATGTATGATCACAGAATCCACATGTTATACGGATTGATTTTATAGAAGATCTGCCCATTCTGATTCTTGCACTAACTCCTGGAGCAATAAATTTTTTACATTTTTTACAAAAATTCATTCGTAAATGATAAGGCATTCTTATTCTATATTTGGTACTAATTTTTTTTGCAAGAGTTGCTTGTCTTTGTGCCAATGATGGATTAATTCTTGAATTTAACGCAGCGTTTTGAATTAAAATTTCCATCCTTTCAAGAGCAATTTGGCGTAATGCTACTTTCATGGAAGTTAAATAATATCTTTCCCTTAAAATATGATCTTGTTGTCATTGATACTTGCCGAGTCTGCCCTTGAATTAGTTCCTAAGGAATTACAAAATCACAACTCTGTACTTGCATATTGTAAAAAAATGGATAAAAAACCGTCTAAAGTTATTTTGGATGTTTCTTGGCATTTTGCTGCAATGAAGGGAATCAAAAATGAGATAAAACGTGGTAGACCAGACTTGGTTCATTTTTGTCTCCTTGAATGTTGTACTATTCCTTTGTATTTTGAAGGGAAGCTACAAGTTTATGTTCATACCATAGATGACAGAGTAATTTTTGTTGGAGACAATGTTCACCTGCCAAAATCATATCATAGATTTGCTGGTTTGATTGAAAAACTATATGCTGAGAAAAAAATAGAACAAAATGGCAAGAAATTGCTTGAGATAAAAGACATGACTTTTGATGATCTAGTTGATAAGATTGGTGCAAAAAAAGTGATTGGTTTCTCTACAAAAGGACAAACAAGTTCTTACAGTAAAATTGCAGAGGATGCTGGAAGAGATTCATGTATTGTTGTTGGTGGATTTTCAAAGGGACATTTTTCTGACAAAATATTAAAAAATATTGATACACTTGTTTCTGTTGACAAAAATTCTTTAGAAGCTCATGTAGTGATTTCTCGTCTATTATATGAGTGTGAAAAAAGAATTATTATGTAGGTTAAAGATTGGCAGTGGTAAGCGGTCGTAGTATAGTTTGGTTAGTACACTGGCCTTCCAAGCCCGTTACCCGGGTTCAAATCCCGGCGACCGCATTTTTTGTTTTAAACTGAAATTATTCCAACTGAGATCAAGTATTGAATGCCTGATGCAAATGTTTTATCATCTATTTTTCCTTCAGACCACAAAGCGGCATTTTGTTTTACCCAGTCTGGGATTTTATCTAGACTTTGATGTCTTGTAGTATGAGGGATAGATATTATTCCTCGTTGTATGAGATATTCAATTCCTTTTAGGAAATCTGTGCTACTTATTGTACCATCTACCCACCAACCAGCGTTTTTCTTTATCCAATCTGGAATGTGTACTTTGGCTTCTACTGACTGATTACCAGATTGCTCTATTTGACTACCAAATATGTAAAGCCATGCAATACCAGACTCTGTATTGTTTACAAGATTGCCAGATAGAATAATATCGGAGTTTTGTGAGGAGAATTTTGTATTGTCAAGATTTGTTCCACGTAAACTAACATTAATTCCATTTTTAAATTGTGGAAAATCATTTAAGCTTGCTACTTTTTTTGTAAATGAACCATTATTAGTTTCTCCAATTGTTATTTCTTGTACAATCATTTTACCCCCAGCTTGTTCTACTAGTTGATCAGCAAATTCTTGTTGAAGTGGATTAATTATCATATGATTTTTGTCAGAATATGAATAATCTATTTTTCCTTCTGGCGGTTTATTACATGTATCATTTCTCCACTTGTCAGATGATTTTATGGCGTCAATCATTAATTGTCCGTGTAGGAGTTCATGGTAAATCATGATTTGATTTTCAATATTTTTTATTCTCGGAT
>JBGOUS010000128.1:0-3946 GCA_041477675.1 Nitrosopumilaceae archaeon | reverse complement strand
TAAGACAGATCTACTCCTAGAAATTTTTTACCTTTTTTGTTAGATAATATCCAATATAGCCAAATGCCATAGATGCTAGAAATCCCGTAACTAAAGAGAGATTTTTTGATTTTTGATTTTTATAAATTTGTGAAGCTATTTTTTTACCACCTATTGCTGCAGTTGCAAGACCGATCAAAACTTCAGGAGCATCAAATATCAAATGACCTACGGGATCTTTTCTTGGATCAACATTATCCATATGAATTAGATATTTATCGTCATACTCCCTGATGTGTAATTTATCGTATCGATATTGTTTATTTGCGCCATTTTTTTGGCCCAGCTTTGTTTCTTCAGCGTGTTCAAGCATAAAAGGTCTGATTTCTTTTGGGACCTCAATTTCATCCCAAGTCATAAACAAAAATCTCGTACACTAAATATAACTTTAGCTTGTTTGATTCAATTTCTTCTTATTTTTCTTTTTGATTCTAGTGTATGCAAATACTCCAATTCCTGCTAATATACCTAAAATTATGAATGGAGTAAACTCCGGAATGTCGCTTGTCTTCTCTTTTGACATACCTTTGTAGGAAATTGTTGTATCATAGGAGATAGTATTTTCATTTCGTAAAGAATCCTTATACCGCACAGTTATACGTATATCGTGATCACCGTCTCTTGGTTCACCATCAAATTCGATTGGGAAATTAAATGGTACAGGAGAATTTGGTTCTAGTTTATCAATATACTGAGTTGATTTCTTTATGTTGGAGTTACCAAGGGGTTCTAAGGTAACAAATGCAAACAAGCCATCAACATTACCTTCGTTAAGAACTTCGCCAATTATTGTTTGTTTTTTAGATAAATCGATAACACTTACATTGTAAATTGTTGCATTAACTAATCCATTAATGTAAAAATCGATAGTTCTTGTAATTGTTTTCATATCACCTTGAGCATTAAAGTATGTTATCTCTACTGGTGCATGAAGTGGTTTATCTTTTAGACCATCTGGAACATATAGATTAAACGAAAATTTTTTACTTGATTTTGGTTCTATGTTCCCAATATCCCAGCTATTTTGATCAAATACAACATTTTCCAAATTGGTAACTGACTGTGTAGTTGATGAACCACTGGTCTGACTGTTTTGCAAAACAATATCAACATTTGAAAGTGGTGCTGTACCCAAGTTAGAAACTTCAACAACTACGGCATTATTTTTTATCGAAGTCAATATTGGATCGACTGCTTTGATGTTGAGAGTACTATCTCCAGTTAGCTTGAAATCAAAATTGAAAAAGGTGTTTCTTTGTCCTGTTTCCCTTAGTCTAGAATAATCTACTTTGATGGTTCCGTGATATTGACCAACATCGAGATTCTTGTCTACATTAACAAAAAATGTTAGCGAGAATATATCACCTGCAGGGGAATTGTCGTCTTTATCTGCCTTAATGAGAGCTCCTTTGCCATCAGATGGGCTAAATCCCATAGGTAATGATAACTGACCTTTTATTCCAGTAATATCTAGACTTCCAACATTAGCCATAACTACTGTAAGTGGAACATTCTGGTCTCCTGATTTTACTTCAATTTTTTCTTCGAAGGTACCAAAGTAAGCGTCAAGGAATTTTATGTCACCAAATTGTTTATCAAATGGAGAATTTGATTCAGTAAACTGTGCCTGTGCGTTTATAACAAAAAGTTGACTGATGAAAAATATTCCAAGTAACACAAGTAATTTTGTCATGATGCTGCTACCTCCATTCCTCTTTGTTCTTCTCCTTCGAAAGCATGGCCATCTTTAATTGTGATAATTCTGTCTACATCACCAAATTGGTTCTTGTCATGTGTAACTATAATGAATGTCTGTCCTAGCTTCTTCACAAGAGATTTCATGAGTTGTACAATTATTTCTGCAGTAACAGAATCCAAGTTACCTGTAGGTTCATCAGCTAAAACAATTGAAGGGTTGTTAATTAGGCCTCTAGCAATAGCTGCTCTCTGAGCCTGTCCACCGGATATTTTGTTTGCACGATTGTTCATTTGTTTTTCAAGACCTACTGTTCTTAGTAATTTTTTTGCTTCATCTAAAGCATTTTCACCAGTTCGCTGGATTTTTCTTGGAAGAACAACATTCTCTAACACTGTTAAATCAGATAACAGATTTGCAAATTGGAAAACAAATCCTAGTTTGGAATTCCTAAAAGATGATAATTCATTATCGTTAAGTGTAGTTGTTTCTATTCCATCAAGAAAGATTTTTCCACTGGTTGGACGGTCCAACAATCCGATCATATTCAATAATGTAGATTTGCCAGAACCAGAGCTACCTACGATAAGAAGCAGTTCCCCCTTTTTGACTGAAAATGATACGTCTTTTAGTGCATGAACTGCTGTTTCTCCCTCTCCGTATATTTTATTCAAGTTTCTGACTTCTAAAACAACATTAGACAGTTCTCATCGCCTCCACTGGTAAGAGTCTGGTTGCTCTAAATGCAGGATATATTGAAGCTATTATTGCTAAAGCAAAGGAAGTCAAGGCAGTTTGGATTATTTTTTCCCAATTATAGGTAACTTCCAAGGCCAGACTTCCCTCAAATTGCATTTTAGTCTCTTTTGCGTAGAAGGTATAAGCCAAACCCATAGCAGTACCTACACCTGCCCCTATTGCGCCTATTATCAGTCCTTGGACCATAAACATGATAAGAATGTCTTTTCTTTTTGCACCTATTGCTCGCATAATTCCTATTTCCCTAGTCTTGCTTGATACTAACATCATCTGGATTGTTACAATAGCAAATGCTGAAGACATCATTCCAAAGTAACCAATCAAAGTAATCAATGCAATTCCTGATTTGAATCCACTCAATTGTGCTTCAGCAGATTCTTCTATTGTTTCAGCTTTAAAATCATCATTAGGAAATGATCTCAGAAAGAAATCTCTAATCTCTATTGCTTTTGTTGGATCGTTTAGCTTTACTAGAATAGCGCCACTTTCATCAGGTCGTCCTAACAAACTGCGCAACGTGTCAATATGTACAACAACACTACCATCTAGTCCTTGTCCACCCGCAGAGGAAGTAATTCCAGTAACAACAAAACGTTTGAGTTGGTCCTCCCCATTTCTATCTACAAACTTTAGCTTTACGTCATCCCCCACTTGAACTCCACCTAAATCACGAGCAACTCTTGAACCAAGCACTATAGAATTTCTTGCAAATACGTATTGCCCATCACCTACTGTATCATGAATTGTTGATACGCGTGTATCCCTAAGTGGATCGACACCAACTACTGGAATCCGAAATTCTTCTGTTTTTTTACCATTATTTGTTGCATTTATTGAAGCGGTTGAGTCCATTCTAGCAGCTGCCGCTTCAACTCCTGGAATTCGTTCAAACCAGTTTATCAATATAATATCATTTTTGTCGATGTAATCTTCTTCGTTGGTTACCAAAATATCTCCAAATCTATAGTCTTTCAAATCTCTGACGATTGCGTCATACAATCCTTGAAAAATTACGAAATTTACGTGGACGACAAGAATGCCAATGGATACTGCCAAAACAGCGCCAATAAGACTGCCCTTCTTGTTGGTAAGCATTCTTTTTGCTAGATGAATTCTATAATCCATTATTTTAATAAAAATAGTCTAATATTTAATGTATATGAAGTAATAGAATGATATAGACGACATTTTTATTAATGAATAGTATTTTAATAATCACGAATGAGGTTACAAGATTAGAAATTGGACAAATTAGATATGCAGATTCTTACACAACTTTTGAACAATTGTAGAACGCCAGATAGAAAAATTGGCCAAGAAGTTGGGATTTCAGGAGGTGCGGTAAAATCAAGAATTTCAAAAATGCTTGATCAGAAGGTTATAGAAAAATTTGCATTAAAAATTGAACCACCAATTTTTGGATATAATGTTCTTTATTTTGTTGTCACTGGG
>JBGOUS010000188.1:0-2779 GCA_041477675.1 Nitrosopumilaceae archaeon | reverse complement strand
TTTTGTAACAAAGTTTGTTAGCTCCCTTAATTTCAAAATACCAAGTATTGTACTGTGATACTTTAGTTTACTTTCTAGTTTGATGGCTGCTTTTTTTCCCGCTGCTGGCTTTTTTATCCTATCCCAGAGTTTCTGGACTATGGAGTCAATATCACATATCTCAAAAGAATCACTATTTTGGTAGTCAACTTTTTGATCTGTTACATATACGCATTCAATTTTTAGATTTTTTTCACGTATCTGAGTAACAAGATGTGCAAGCTCCGGACGCATCTTTGTAATGTCTCGATTTTGTAGGTTCTTGGCATCTTCTTTGAATTTGGCAATCGCTTCCATGGAATGAGATGTGCCATACTTTGATTGAAACAATCGTACTGTGCCTTCAGAAAAATCAACTGGAAGATAGGCATCGATTCCTAAATCATTTGCACCGTCTATTATCGCATCTGTAGCATCATCTTCGGTTGCTTCAAAAACTCTTGTTAGGACCCATTGCAAAAAATTATTTCCTTTTTCTACCTCACTTTGAGCGTTTTCCGCATATTCTTTGATGCTGTTGCGTATGTTTTGCACAAATCCTTCAAGTGGTTGTCCATTTGTGGTGTGTAACAAAATGGGACGAGCGCCTGGAATGTATTCTAATAGACCATTGGTTCTCTCAGTCAAACTATAATGATTAGAAAATGCTGTATTTAGAAAGGCTGGTTATTATGATATAATCATGACAAAGGTGAGGAAGGGATTCGAACCCCTATAGATTCGCTCTGCAGGCGAACGCATAGCCGCTCTGCCACCTCACCGCAATCAAAAAAGCTCTTGATGAACAATTAAATCTTTTAGGTTAGAATTTTGCAAATGGTTTTGCAGCCAGTTTGACGTCCTCTGCCTTGACTGTCTTTCTTCCAGCATGAACCGACATGTCTACCGCACTCTTGGCTATTGCAGCACCGATTTCTTCCAATATTCTCCTTAATTCATCTGCTGATTCATCGCTTACTCTTTCTGCCCCTGACTTTTTTAAAATACGATACATTGCTGAAAGGCCAAATTCCGATGCTGTCATAAAGTGATTTTTCTTATCTGCGATAAAAGACTTCGAGTGGAAAAAAACCTACGCGCAAATCGATTTCTACAGACTATTTTAAGGAGAAAATTAAAGGCATGTTATGAGTTGGCTTATGGACGCGCATATTCATCTTTCTGATAATGAGTATTTGCAGGACATGCCGTTGATTATTACAAGTATGGAGAGGTTGAAGATACGTGCATGCTGCGTGTCAATGGATCTTCATACTTCAGAAAAAACACTCGATCTTAGTAAAAAAACAAAACTTGTGTTACCCTTTGTGGGTATTCATCCAGAAAAAAACAATGATGATTTAGAATCTGTTGTTGAATTGATAGAAAAAAACTCTAAGCAAATTACAGGAATTGGAGAAATCGGTCTTGACAAAACATATGTTTCTGATCAAGATGGTTTCAAAAGACAAGAAACGGTATTTCATAAAATGCTTTTAATCGCTGAAAAACTACACAAACCTGTATCGATTCACTCACGTACTACACTTGATGAAATACTTTCTATTCTGCCATCATATTCGATTTCTGGAGTGCTTTTGCACTGGTTTGCAGGTAGTAAAAAACAACTAAAGACAACGATGGATCTTGGATGTTATGCTTCATATGGTCCTGCTATGATTTATGCAAAAGATAAACAAGTTTTGCTTTCAGAAACAAACAGGGATAAAATACTTGTAGAAACAGACGGCCCTGTACGATTTTCACGATGTTTTGCAATGAAGACTGCCCAAATCGCATTTCTTCCTAGTGTTGTGTTTTGTGCTGCCAAAATCTTGAATGAAACCTACGATGATCTTTCATACGAGATAGAACAAAATTCTAAGCGTTACCTAGGTGTATAGGTATAAAAAACCCATGCGTCCAATCGAAGACGTGAACAGAATCAAACGAATTTCGACAGAGGTCATGGCATTACATAAACCTAGATTTGGAACTGATTTTGTAGAAAACAAAAAGGCATTAAATGATGTAGCTATAGTTAGATCAAAAGGACTCAAAAATGAGATTGCAGGTTACATAACCACGTTCATCAAACGTGAAATTGAAGAACAAAAAGAAAAAGAAGCTCAGGCATTGCAAGAGACTCAATCTGTCAATGAAACAGAAGAATTACACGAAGAAGAGATACTTAACTAAATTATTAGTTTTTAATCTAAACAAAATTCAATATAGGCAAAAATCTATTTTGTAGCAAATGATAACAATAAGACTCCTAGGTGGAGCAAAAAAGGCTCTTTCTACCGATAAATTAGAATTTGAAAAAGACAATTCCACCATCTCTGAACTTTTAGATTTTCTTCAAACACAAATACCAAAAAACATGCATGTTTTAGATGTCAAAAATATACTGGTTGCTGTTAATGGAATTGATTCTTCAACTCTTGATGGTTTTGAAACAAAAGTCAAAGATGGAGATACAGTAAGCATTATTCCTGTAATACATGGAGGCAGCCACAAATTGCAGTTTAAGATTTTTAATAATAATGTAAAGCTTATGGAAATAAAACGCATTGACGATCCAATAGGTTTTCTTGATGATTTACGCAAAAAATACTCTGATCTAATAATTCAGGGCATAAGACCTCGGTTTGTGCTTAGTTCAAATCATGTCAAGAAGATTATCACAGTATCACTGGCAGCACAAAAAGACGGAATCATGCTTTCAAATAAAATTGAAACAGACATTTTGATGCGATTT
>JBGOUS010000022.1:0-9372 GCA_041477675.1 Nitrosopumilaceae archaeon | reverse complement strand
ATCTTCTTTGTTATACCCGAAACAACCTTCTTATTCAAAATTAATTTGGCAACTCCTCTTCCCATCACTCCAAATATTGGTGAACGAATCCCTGCATCCACGCAAAAACTCACCTTGGAATTGTTCTCAACATTCCTTGCTTTTGTAGTACTAGTGTTAGTTCCAACAAAAAAAATGCCTTTTTTGTACAAATACCATACGGGAACGATATGCGGCATCCCTTTTTGGTCTATAGTGGCAAGTCTTAGGATCTTTTGTGATCTTAGAAATTTATCTTGTCTCATCTGACATCTTCCTAAATCCTAGATATAATAAAAAGACTCCAAAGAAAATCATTCCTGTAGAAATCTTTTCATTTGTAACTTCATTAGATAAAAAAAAGTCCCACACAAATTCTGGTCCCCAGATAACTAAATTTCTGATAATTGTTATAGATGCAACTACAATGAATAAAACACCCATGGCAGTAAACCAATTACGCCCACTGCGATTGATTATTCGCATGTTGTCATCCTAAATTTTGTGGACCTTAAACTATCTTTAATCCTGGATTCTTCATTTTATTTCTTATCATTAAATTCAAAAGTATCGGTGTTGCAACTTCTGCTAGATATGAAAGTGAACCAGGACCAAGAATAAGAGGCCTGAGATTCTTTATTTCTCTAACTAATCCACTGACTGTTTCAATTGCTTTTGGATCATCACCGCAAATGAATATGTCAAAATCCAAAACAAGATTAGGATCTACCAGTTTTTTTTCTGATACTGTATGAAATGCAGCAATAAGCTTTGTTTTATCTTTCATATGTTTTTGTACCATTTCAAAAGCAGAAGGTTTTTTCTCAATAAAAGAAATGAATTCAAACCCTGAATTAGTTTTTGTAATAGGAACTATTGGAGAAATTACAACACAGTTGTCTTTTGTGTTAGAAAGTATGGGAGGACAAGTTGAATCTATGTTTTCATATGGAATAGATAAAACCAAAACATCACTTTCTTTAGCTATGGAAACATTATCGGTTCCCATTATCTTGCCTTTTACAGAACCATACAGTTCAGTAGCATTCTTTGAGTATTCAAGAGCTGCTTGTTTTGCTTTTGTTGCATCACGCGAGCCAATTAAAATATCGTGATTTACACACCATCTTAGGGCAAAACCTTTTCCCATCCCACCTGTTCCACCTATGATTCCTATTTTCATAAAACAAACGCTGGCAATGTTATTATTATCTCTTCTTTAAAATCTGAAACAATCTTGTCTTTGATAATTTTTCTACGTCATGCGCAAGCAAAAAACAATGTAGAACGAATCCTTGCTGGTCGTAAAGAGGGTTTTCCGCTCACACAAATAGGTCTTCAACAAGCAGAAAAAATTGCTAAATTTTTAAAACCTCTTGAAATCTCAGCGATTTATTCTAGTCCTATTGAAAGAGCAATAAGTACAGCCAAATTAGCTGCCAAAAACCTTAACCTTGAAGTCCAAACAGATTCAAGACTAACTGAGATTGATATGGGAATATTCTCAGGTATGTTTTATGAAGATATGTTTGCGAAATATGGTAACGTGTTTCTAAAATTCTATCAGGACAATCCAATTATTGAAGAGAATGGAGTGGAACCATTTTCCAATGTTAAAAAAAGAGTGTTAGATATAGTAGAATATTGTTCAAAAGAACACAGAGGACAAAACGTTTTGCTTGTAACACACATGGATCCTATAAAAGCTATGATTTCTACAATTCTCAATCTAAAACCAGAATCTCTTTACGAACTAATAATACGGAATGCCTCTCTTACAATATTAAAAAAAGAACCAAACAACTATTCATTGGCTGCTATGAATTCAATGGACATAGAAAGATACCTTCAAGATTAACCTGAAAGTCTATTATTTTACCAGAACCAATATCTATGGGTAAGAGTCATCATGAATTAATTGAAAACAAAAACAGTACTGTTACTTTTTTTAATCTTGTCAATTAATTTATCAGCAGCACATGCAGAATCCCTTAAATTATTTACTGATAACAAAGTGTATTCTGATGGACAACCACTACTTGTTTATGGAAAGGCAGTTCCTAATGATGGTCTAATTTTAAGATTATTTGCTCCAGATGGTACAATTGCAAAGTTTGATCAAATTACTGCTGATGAAAAAGGTGAATTTTTACATGTACTAATTACTTGGCCTAGTCCATCTACAACCTTTCCCTATGGAACTTATACTGTAGAAGTAATCTCTAATCAAGAAAAGGGATTCTCCCAAAAAATAGATGTAAAGTTTGCTTCATCATCGGAACTTATCCAAGTTCCAGTACAAAGAACCGTAAACACGCTTGTTTTTGCACCACAAACGGCAGCCGTGAATGCTCCTATTAGAATATTTGTTCAAACTACAAGCGATGGTGCACTAGTTGGTGGTTCTCCTGAAAAACTTTTAGGAACATCCCACGTGCATCTGCCTTCAGGCGAAGTCGTAAGTTTGGCTCTTTCATTCAAAATACTTCATCAAGGAATCTATTTTGCAGATTATACTCCAACTCAGGAGGGAACATACGTATTTCACATAGTGTCATTTAATCAGGGAACGGTATCCCACGGTTCGGCTGCAACTGTTGTTTTAAAACAGGATATAGAAGGGATATCCAATCAGATTTTACAACTAAATTCCATACTGCATTCTACATCTGAAGAATTGGATAAACTAAAAAACGAAACCAAAGAATTTGGTTCAACACTCGAAAAAAGTCAAGGCGCTCTGATTGAAACTAATAAAAACATCGATAATAACGTTAAACTGATTTCTGATTCGGTAAAGAATGTAGAAGATGCATCAGGACAATTTAATTCGTTGTTTCTGCCAATTGTAGCATTGATTGCAGTAATTATTGCATTACAAATAACAATTCTTGCAAGACGAAGATAGCTATAATAGGCAAAGAATAGATTTTTCTACCATGCCAAAATTGGCATTATTTTTAATTCTCATATTGCTAGTATCAGCCTTTGTCAAGACCTCTTATGGATTCTATGACGTAGATCTAGTACAATCAACACCTCAATCTCCTCTTGAAAATTCAGATATTATCAAAATATCACCTTTAGTTACAGAAAATCAAATCAAAAGATACATTGTCTTTGGATCAGGTTCTATTTCTGATGTAAAATCGTACGCAGATAATCTGGCATATGGGATAAGTTCTGAAAAAGGATTCTTCTCAGTTGGAACTTTCTATCAAAAGGATATCTCTAATCTGCAATCAAAAGGATATAAAATAATTGAAGATTTTCAATTAGAGTTTGATTCAATACCTGAATCATTAAACAAAACCATCTCAGAGGCATCAAGAATTGGTCCTATAACAGGATCTGATGAAGTTTTTAAAAAATATGGTTATGACGGTAAAGGGATCACAATAGGCATAGTAGACACTGGAACCGATTTTTCAAATCCTGATGTCCAAGACTCACTTGCACGTGACCAAAATAACCTTCCTATAATGATTGATGCAGACGGTCAAGGTCTGGTCTTGTCAAATGCCACGTTTATTGCGGACATAAACACAAAAGGAGTAATCACAAATTACACAAAACCAATTCCAAAAAATATCACTTCTTCAGTATATGTAAATTCAAATGGAGTGTTTCTAAATCTTGCAAAAAATGGTAATGGTACTTCGGTTTTCGTCTTTAACTCGCTTTTTCCTTCTAGCGGAACTCCTGTCCTTAATGGCACTATATCAAATGACATGAAAATTGGCAAAAATAGCAGAGATTATCTAGTCTCAAAAAGTGGCATATATCATTTAGGGGTAATTTATCAAGGAACATTACAAGGTCAATCTGTACGATTACAGCTTGTTCCAGTACTTGTTTTGGATTCTAAAGTTGCAGGTTTTTATGATACTGTAGTACCTGACATGTCTACGTCCTGGATTGATTTCACCCGTTTTGAAGTAAAAGATAACAAACCTCCAAAGTATGATTTTGATTTTACTGATGAAAGTCCAATTACTTTAGGAAATGGAAAGGAATTTTTCTTATACGACTCTGACAAGGATGGAAAATTTGATTATAGCACTGGAACTTTGGGTGCCCAAGTCCTTGATATTTATGGTGTTATAAAAAAACCATCTTCTATTGAACCTACAATCCATGCAACAAATGGTACTCTGCTGTTTCCAATTGATCCAAAAGGAAATTACTTTGGAGTAATGTACGATTTTCTAGGTCATGGCACATCAAGTGCTGCATCTATCACATCAAAAGGAACACAAAAATACGATATTTATGGTAATTCCACAAAATATTCACTAAAAGGAGTAGCACCAGGTGCAAAAATTGTTCCTATAAAGGCTCTGTGGTTTGGCGATGCAGTGTATGCTTGGTTATGGGCCTCAGGTTTTCATCAAGAAAATAATAATTGGATATTTGAAGGAAAGCCTAGGGTGGATATAATATCAAACAGTTGGGGTGTTTCTAACTTTCCAACTCTGCAATCAGTACCCGGTCTTGATATTTTGTCACTAATCCTAAGCACTCTTACAGTACCAGGTTCAATTGACAAAAATTATCCTGGCGTACTCATTGTTAGCAGTGCTGGAAATGCAGGCCATGGATATGGAACTTTAGGATTGCCAAATGCGGCTCCATATGGTCTTAGTGTAGGGGCAACAACTAACAATGTCTATGTTGGCTATGGCCCGTTTAAGAATCAACCAAGATTTGGAAATTCGACTATATCATCAAACGAAGTAGCAGATTTTTCAAGCAAGGGCCCTGGAATAATAGGAGATCCAAAACCGGATCTTATGAGTATAGGCGCATACAGCTTTACGCCTTCCGGTGTTACAAAAATGGTTAAAAACGCAACCGATCCGTTTACTCTTTTTGGGGGAACAAGCATGGCAGGACCACTTGTTTCTGGATCTGCTGCAATAGTGATGGAAAGTATGAAACAACAGAACAAAGAATACGATCCATTCAAACTCAAAAATATTTTAATGTCAACTGCAAATGATATGGAAAATGATCCATTTACACAAGGAGCAGGTATTGTTAATGTAGAAAATGCAGTAAACTTTGTCACTGGAAAAAGTGATACCTTTATCGTATTCAATAACGCTTCGTATACCAATATAAAAAAAATTCTCGATGTTCCGATGAACGCAATAAATTCGTCTTCTTTTGGAATAGAAAATTTTCATTTAAGCAATGCTTCAATCCCTATGACTCCTTGGTTTGGTGGTAGACTTAATCCAGGTGAGAGAACTTTTGCAACTTTTACAATCGAGAATCCCACAAATAAAACTCTTGATGTTACAATAAAACCGCAAATCTTGGAACTCGTTAAAAAATATCAGTACAATGGTACAACTGAAGTCAGATTACAAGATCCGCTCATAAACAAATCAGGTATATTTAGACCAAATTACATTCCTCTTGAAAATATAATCAAAAATACAGATATGACAACATTCTTTGAAAAAAAGACTTCAATACCAAGCGATGCATCACTAATGGTCATAAATGTGAATTTTCCATTTGATGATTTTATGAATAAAACTGAAAAAATCTATGCAAATGACATGAAGATTTCATCAGTGTATCTATATGACTGGGATGATAAAAACAACGATGCCAAAGTAACATCTGGTGAACTTTCTCTAGTAAATCGTGGAGGTTCATGGGGAACGGTGCAAGAGTTAAGAGTTGCAGAACCAAATTCAAAATTCAAAAATGTTCCATTAGTTGGTGTATATCCAGTACCAACCAAATACTCATACTGGATTGGTGATACAAAGAAAAATTCTACTTCTATGGATTATACAATTACTGCTAGTTTTTACAAAAAGGAAAACTGGCAACCTATTTGGGTAAACTATGATCACCTGGAAGTTCAGCCAAATAGTTCATCTGATCTTATTGCAACTCTTATAGTTCCACAAGATTCTCAACCTGGAGTTTATCAGGGCTTTATCTCATTCCAAGGCATTTCACACGAAGTAAATGTGCCTGTTTCTTATGCTGTAACAAAGAGTATTACAGGAAAAGATCTGCCCACTGTGATAGAGGGTTCAAAGAAAGATGATGCATTGTATGGTAATGGATACATTGGTGGTGCTTTTGATATGACAAACAGGTATAATGCAGGAGATTGGAGACAATATTACTTTGATGTCAAAGACAAGTCAATAAACTCTTTAGCGTTAAACATTTCATGGGAAAACAAGAACACAAATCTCTCCATATTTGTAATTGATCCTGCAGGACGAATTGTACAAACAAATGTTCCACCTGGAGTACTTGGTCATTTTCAGGGTTGGCCTACTGGGGATTGGCTTGGTACAAGTACATTTAGTGAAGGTGGTGGATTCTTCCCAATAAAAAACAAGGATGATACATCCACAGTACTATATGCTCCAATAAACCAAACAGGAACATATTCTGTTTTGATGCATTCTACATTATTTGGAGGACAATCTCTTTCAGAATCCATGACAGTAACTGCCAAGTTTTCTACAATCTTACCAGACGAAAAAGATCCACAAATATTGTTTGTAGTGCCTGAATTTATCAATAGTACGTATAAAATTCAACCAGAAATAATAGAAGAAAATATTGATACTATAAAATATTTTCTTGATGGAAATGAATTTGAAATCAATGCAGGGTCTACTATTTCACCTGATCTTCTCACAGATGGCACTCATACTCTGAAAGTAATTGTTACTGACACAGTTGGTCACCACGCAGAGAAATATGTAGGATTCAAAGTTGATAACACACCTCCAGAGATTCTCATCAAATCTCCAACAAATGGATCACTTGTCTCAAATATTGTCTCTATAGACATTGATGTATCTGAACAGAATTTACCAGATGCAGGAGGGATTAGCATACTGCTACCTAATGGTACTGTATCGGACAAAAAATTTGTCCAGTTCGATACAAGGACACTAGAAAATGGAAAATATGATATTCAGATTTCTGCAAAAGACTTGGCAGGAAACGAAATATCAAAAAAGATCACAGTAAACATAGACAATAGACCATTCTTCGAAAACCCAAAAGGAGCATTAGATCAAAACTTTGTTTTACTACAAGGGATAATAATTGGAATAGTAATTGCGTCAGTTGCCATAATAATATCTGCGAAAACAAAAATTTCTAAGAAACACTAGAACAAGGTTTATATGCAATTTTTCAAAAACGAAAGCTTGCATGTCTGAACCGGATTCTAGTGCCAAGAGTACACTGTCCAGACGAGATTTTCTAAAGCTATTAGGTGCTGCAGGAACAGGACTTGCCTTTGCTCCATATGTCCCTTGGGGAAATTTTATGCCAAATCCAGATACTACTTCTTTGGAAAAGGCAAAAGTAATCCTGCCGGATGATACTCAAGCCAATGTTAACACTTATCCTGTAAACCATGCAGAAGTCGTTACATATCCAAAAACAGGAGACACAGTCATTGATGAAGAAGCTTTTAGAAAATGGCAATTTATCAGACTCCCATCAGAACTTGGCGGCGACGCAAAAGATGTCACTGCTTTTCGTGCTTATAGTATGGTATGCTTACATCTTTGGTGTCTGTGGAAGTATTGGCCTGAAGAGGGAAGAAAGAGAGGCGAATGTCCATGCCACGGAAGTATGTATAATCCTGTTACAGGGACAGCATTTAGAGGACCAGCTTCACTTCAAGCTCCTCCCTCAAATACTCTTGCTAGGTTGACACTTGAAGCCGATGCCGATGGATTTTTATGGATTTCTCCAGCAAAATGGAATGTTAATGAAAATGGGGTTGTAGGATATGGTCGTTTCATTAAGTCGTAGAAACGGTCTTGTAGACTTGTTTTATTGGATATGGGACGGGATAGACAGAACTGTATTCATTGGTACAAAGTTTTCATTTCCAGCAAGATTTGTTAGTCCATTTGGATTCCTTGGGATGCTCACATTTGTTGTTTTTATAATTCTAGGAGTAAGTGGTGCACTTTTGATGTTTTATTATGAACCAATATTGAATAGAGCTTGGGATAGTGTAGAAAAAATAAACAACGATGTTCCATTTGGTTTCCATATAAGAAACATACATTACCATGCATCAAACGCGATGGTTCTTCTTGCAATTCTGCATATGTATTATCAATATTTCAGCGGAAGATACAAAATCCGAAATGAAATTTTATGGGTTACAGGAGTAATTCTTGGAACAGTAACTATTCTTGAGGCATTTACAGGATATGATATTATCTTTAGTGAACGAGCTGAACTTGCAATTAGTATAGCTGCATCACTTACCAACTCAATCCCAATTGTGGGGTCTACAATAAGAGAATCTATGTTTGGTAATGGATTTCATGATTTCGTTTTAAGATTTTACGCGCAACACGTCTTTGTACTCCCAATAGTAATGTTGGGCCTAATGGCAGTCCATATGCCAAGATTCCTAGTATTTGATGTTCCAATGGTGATGGCAATCTCAGGAGCCATACTCATTACTGGAGGAGTCTTTCCAGTTGATCTTGGTTTTAAATTTCAACCAACTGTTCCACCTGGCATTACTGTACCTGAATGGTATCTTACAGGACTCTATGCATTTCTTAGAACACAATATGACAAGTTTGTAACTGGCGTAGCTTGGCCTGGACTATTTATCCTTTCATTACTCCTAATTCCATTCATTGATAGATACAAAAAATTCTCTTGGAAAGACAGACCATTTATTACTGCATTTGGAATTACAGGCATTGCTCAAATCATGGTTACCACTTACTGGGGATTCTACATATCACCAGACACTACATTGCCACTTGTGCAAAGACTTGTCATAGATCCAATATTTTTCTATACTATAATGATCTTGCTTGTACCACTAGGATTTGGATTTTCGTATATGATGATAAAGATGTCAAAAGAAGCAGAAAGAAAAGCAAAACTTGCCGCGTCTAAAGGACCACAAAAAGTAGCACAAATACAATTGTCTGCAAAGTGGATAAATTGGCTAATTATTGCACTTTTGGGATTTCAAATATATCTTAACATTGCAGCATACAATGCAGCACTTTCAGGCATGAAGAACTTTAATCTTTTCCTCACGGGAGTGGTTCTTCTGGTATTTGCTGGAACATTCCATATTTACAGATATGGTATGAATGAGGCAAAGAAAATCCCAACTCCACCGCCTGCAATTGATAAGGAAATTCTGAAACCAATTGGTGTTGCACCAGCTAGTGCAGAAAAGAGTAAGTCGCCATCTTCTACGCCAGATGAAACAAAACGAGTGGTGCCAGAAATAAAATCGATGTCTGCAACTGTCACTGTTAATGAAATATTGTCTGAAGATAAAGTAAAAAGACCATAATTTTT
>JBGOUS010000026.1:0-8658 GCA_041477675.1 Nitrosopumilaceae archaeon | reverse complement strand
CTTTTTTATTTTTATAAAATATCAGTCCACTATTTTTCCCACATTTAAATAAATTTCTAGCGAATACCTTTTATCTTAAGACGATTCTCTAGCAGAAATAATTTATAATCGTAAATTCTACTAACGGTGAATGGTGTACGTAGAAGATTTGGGGAGTTTTTTTGAGGCTCCTATTGACAAGGTTTGGAAATTGTCCCAAGCTCACCAAACGGATTTAGAAAAAATACATCCTGATATGAAGGGCAGTAGAACGGAAAAGGTTAGTGAGACTTCCAACATTGTCAGTTATGAAACAGATATGCAAGGACAGACAGTTAAGAATAAGATCAAAATAACAATACATTATCCATTGGGAATGGCATTTGAGTTTCTAGAAGGTCCAATGACTGGATCAAAATTCTTCAATTACTATATCCCGAAAGGCAATAGAACTGGAGTAAATGTAGTTGGTGATTTTATTTCTCCTGGCATGTCAGATGAAATGTTAAAACAAGCAGTATTATCGTTTTTTGAACATGGGTTCAATGAAGATGTAGCATATCTGAAAAAAATGAATCCCTAGAGTTTAATTACTTCTTTCCTTTGTAAACCACAGAAAACTGTAGTCTAATTGTACATAAAAGACGAATTAGATCAAGCTAATTTTTCGTTCACTTATATACAGAAAAGTGACCTATCAAAAATCATGGCAATTCTAGAAATAAAAGACTTGCATGTAACAAGGGACGGAAAAGAAATTCTAAAGGGAATCAACCTAAGGACAGGTCCTGGAGAGATTCATGCTATAATGGGACCAAACGGTTCTGGAAAAAGCACATTAGCTTATACTCTATTAGCACATCCAAAATATATCGTCACAAAGGGGGACATTTTACTTGACGGCCAAAGCATTCTACATTTAACAGCAGATGAAAGGGCAAAGAAAGGACTCTTTTTGGCATTCCAGTATCCAACCGAGGTTTCAGGTGTAGGGTATTCACATTTTTTAAGAACTGCATACAACGCACTTTCAAAGTCTTTAGGATCAGAAAAACGCGAAGTATTTCTTACTGTAAGAGAGTTTCAAAATTATTTGAAAAAAAATCTAGATGCTGTAGGACTAAAGCACGACTTTTTATCAAGATATCTAAATGAAGGATTTTCTGGCGGAGAAAAAAAGAGATCCGAGGTTTTACAGATGGCAGTATTGCAGCCTGTTATTTCTATTTTAGATGAACCAGATTCTGGACTAGACATAGATGCAGTCCAGTCTGTTGCCAAAGCAATCAGTCTTACTGCAAGACCTGATGCCACTATCATTGTCATCACCCATTATGCAAGGATTTTGAAATTTCTTTCAAGGCTTGATTTTGTCCATGTTTTAGCAGATGGAAAAATGATAAAGGAAGGACCAAAGGAGCTTGCAGACGAGCTTGAGCAAAAAGGGTATGGCTGGCTTGGGATACAAGAAGTTCCCCAGTCGTAATTTTAAATAAAGCTCAAAAGAGACAAGAACACATGTCAGAGGAAAACCGTCAATTTTTCAATTTCTCGTTTTTCAAAGTAGATCCAAAGTGGAGATGGATGGCTGACCTAGCAAAAGAAGAGTCTGCAAAGGAAGTTGAAAACATACTTACTCACTCTGGGATAAGATTTAGGTCATATTCCACACTTGGATTAAGAGATGACGCAGAGTTTTTGCTCTGGTTTGCCTCTGAGAGTATAGAGCAGATTCAGGATGTTATATCAAGAATCTATCTTACTGTCTTTGGAAAATACATCTTTCCAGCCCATGTTTATCTTTCCAATACAAGACCTTCACAGTATGCAAAAAGCTCTAGTCTACATGGATGGCTAGCAGGTGAGGAACAAAAAAAGTACGCCATTGTCTATCCTTTCATAAAAACAAGAGAGTGGTACCTTTTGCCACTGGCAAAAAGAAAAGAGATGATGGATGAGCACATCAAGGCAGGACAAAAATATCCTGAAGTAATTTTAAACACGACATATTCATTTGGAATTCATGACCAGGATTTCATGTTGGCTTTTGAAACAGACCGTCTTGACAAGTTCCAAGATTTGATAATGGATTTAAGAGAGACTCGAGTTAGCGCCTTTATCAAAGTAGACACGCCAATGATTGTTGGTATAAAAAAAGACATTGTTTCTCTGATAAAGAGTCTTGGATAATGAAGGCACTCAAAGAGTGGGCAACTGTTGTAAAGGCATTAGAAAATGGAAACCAGACTGTATTGTTAAGAAAAGGTGGGATTTTAGAAACAGATTCTGGGTTTAAGGTAGAATCAAAAAAATTTTTCTTGTTTCCAACATATGAACATCAACAGACTGACTCGCTAAAATCACAATTTTACGGATATTTGGCAGATGTAAGAGAAAATCAACCAAAGACAGGAGTCAACAGAATAACATCATATGCTGATGTGATTGTAGAAGCAGATCTTACGGATTTGAAAAAAATTGAAGACCTGTCACCATTTCATATCTGGAGTGATTATTACATCCAAGAAAGAATGAAGTGGATGCCAGAAAAACCCATGAAGGCAATATTTCTCAGAGTTTACAAAATAAAAGACTCTGAAATTCCCGTGTTGTCTGAATACCAAGGATGCAAATCTTGGATAGACATAAATGTAAATGCAGAGGCTGGACTCTCGGTTTTAAGTGACGATGAACTCAAAGAGAAGATGGAAAGATTCATGGAGATAACAAATTGAAGTACAAGACACTTGGCAAAAGCGGAATCAAGGTTTCTGAGATAGGATTTGGAGCATGGACTATCGCCCTTGACTGGTGGGGCAAAAAAATCGATGATGACGAAGCAAAACGCATGCTAAAAAAGGCATATGATATCGGAATAAACTTTTTTGAGACAGCTGACATGTATGGCAAAGGCAAAAGTGAAAAGCTGATTGGCGAGGTCTTTGAAGGAATGCGCGATGACATTATTATTTCAACAAAATATGGATATGACTTTGAAAGTGCTGCACAAATAGGACACACCGAGCTTCCACAAAAGTTTGATCCTGAATTTACAGAACACGCATTACAAAAAAGTTTAGAACGATTACAAACTGATCATATCGATGTATATGGATTGCACAACCCAAAGATGCACCACGTAAAAGACGATACAATATTTCAAACACTAGATAAAAAAATCACAGATGGAAAAATAAGAACATACCAAATAGCATTGGGTCCTGCCATAGGTTGGACTAGTGAGGGACTAGAATCTATGAATAAAAAAAACGTTAGCGCAGTACAAACAGTATACAACATTTTGGAGCAAACACCTGGAAATGAACTAATTGAAAATGCAGAGAAAAAAAACGTAGGAATCTTGGTACGAGTTCCCGATGCTTCTGGCATACTTACAGGAAAAGTAAATGCAGATACAAAGATTGATGAAAAAGATCATCGTTCAGTTCGTAAAGGCGAGTGGATAAAAGAGTCTCTAAACAAAGTAAAACAGCTACAACCTATTGCCCAACGCAATGGTTTGAATATGACGGAGTTTGCAATAAAGTTCATTTTGTCAAAAAAAGCAGTCTCTTCGGTACTGCCTACAGTAATTAGTACAGATGAGATTGAAAGCTTTGCAGCCATGTCTGATGGAAAATATCTAAGTTCTCAAGACATGAAAGAAATAGCAGGCATGTACAACCAGTGGCCTGGATACGAACTAAAGGCATCTGTCCTGGTTTAGTGGTAAATCATTTTAGAACATCTATTTGTTATTCTAGTGCAGTAATTTTTGACTCCATTTTAGAGTCAAGGCCCTTGGTTTGAGGTTTTGCTTTTGATTTCCACCCTAAAACAAATTGTAAAACAGACAAGGTGTTTACAAGCATCATGCACTCTACGTTTCCTCCAGTGACATTTTTGATGTCAAAGATGTTCCATTGGCTAAGTGATGTCATAGTAATCACCGAACCAGAGATCAACAAAGATGGATTTTTAGCAGGATGCAATATGTAATTTTCCAAAGTTTGTGTGATGTTATCTTGATTAATCTTGGATAAAGGTACTGCAAAAGAAGGGAAAGATTTTGGAATCATGCATAGATCATGTTTTTTCCTTGTTTTCCAAAACCGGTTTGATATCCGCAGCTGTTACAATAATGCAAACTTCGCTCTGGTGCTATATTCATCACCGCAACAGATTTTACATAAAACAGCCTGTTGCCGCAGTTTGGGCATTGTACGTATAGTTGTACCATTAAATAATATGAATGAAAATTTTAGTTATAAGGCGCGCGTAGGACTGATAAATTATCCATATCCTAGGCAGGAATATAGTCTTCTATATTGTATTCGTGTTCTACAAAATATTCTACCCTGGTTTTTTTGAATTCTCTTGAGCTAAACAAGATCCTATAGTCATTTATCCCAATTTGTTTCTGGATCTCTTTTGCCATCTTTTCTGCATCCTCTTGTGATTTACAGTGGATCATTGAAAAAACATTGTACGGCCAGTCTTGGTATACAGGTCTTTGGTAGCAATGACTGACCTGTGGGAATGCCCCTAGTTTTGAGCCAATTTCATCTATTTTTCCGTCAGGAACTTGCCAGACAATCATTCCATTTGCAACAAATCCTGCATCCCTGTGTCGTAGAATTGCTGCAAATCTACGCATGACACCAATTTCTTCATAGTATTTTACTTTCTCAAGCAGTTCTTCTTCTGTGATTCCAAGTTTTTGTGCGGATTTCAAAAAGGGTCTTTTTATTATTTCTAGATCTTTTTGGAGCTCACGTATGTATTCTTTGTCTTGTTCTGTTGCAACAAAGGAGACATCACGAATTTTTTTCTTTTCTTCTGTTGGTTTTATCTCAGCTTCTTTACCTTCTATCATGTCAAGTTTTACTCCTATTTTGAAAAGTTTTATCGTAGGAAGCAGTCTTGTTTTTTTTATTCCAGAAAGTTTAGAAAATTTGTCAACCTCAGTCTTTAGATCACTTCCTGGTGGCACTGCAAGTGTAAACCAGAGGTTGTATTCATGATTTCTTTCATAATTATGACTGACACCGGGGTGTTTGTTTACTTGATTTGCAACATGGTCTAATTTTTCTGGCTCTATTGACATTGCAATCAATGCACTTTTGTAGCCAAGTTTTCTTGTGTCAAAAATTGCACTAAGCTGTCTTATTACACCAGTTTTTTTTAAGGAACTCAGTCTTTCCATTAGTTGCTCATCAGAGAATTGAAACTTTTTTGCCATTTCCTCATAAGGCTGAGGAACTAGTGGAAACGTCCACTGAATCTCATTTAGAATTTCTTTGTCAAGAACATCCATTGATATAGAATGAAAAACTTTACGCAACTAAAAAACGTACCGAGTTTCTTGCAATCTATAAATACCAATAAAAAGGTGCCAAGGTTATTGATAGTAGATCTAAATCTAAAGGGAAATCTAGTCATATTGGTAGGCGGGGGGCAAGAAGGACTCAAAAAGATAAACTCACTTTTAACACAGGATTGCAAGATTTTGCTATTTAGTGATAAGACAAACAGCCAGATTGACAGTTACGTAAACCAGAAAAAAATACTCTATAAAAAAATCAAATTAGAAAATGCTAATTTTCTTACAAAGTATAGACCAATTCTTGTCATGGCAACAACTGATAACAAGGACTTGAATCGAAAAATTGTAGAGAAGGCAAAAAAGATGCGCTGTTATGCCTATGCTGCAGATGATCCCGCAGTGAGTGATTTTTCCCATCCTTCTGTGATAAATATAGAGGACACGGTACAGATAGCTGTTTCTACTGGCGGAAGGAGTCCTGCGATGGCAAGAAAAATAAGGATGAAGGCAGAAAAGGTTTTTAAAAAAATCATAAAAAAAGAAGACATTTACCAAATAAAACTGCAGGAATTTGCCAGAACACTGGCAAAAGCCAAGCTAGCAACACCTCTTGATCGCAAAAAATTCCTATATGGAGTCATAAACGACAATCAAATAAAACAGTTAATAAAAGAAGGAAATTCCAAAAAAGCACAGAAGAGAATAATGGAGATGTTAGAATCAAAATGAATCTTAATGTCATAAATGCCAGGGTTACTTTTCGCAAGTCTCCAATCCACATGTTAGAACGATTCACATTCAAGGACTTGGATTCAGCCTATTCTTCATTTATGGAGCACTCTGGTTTGGAAGAGTGTGTCATTCTACAGACATGTAATAGAGTCGAGATCTTTGGTGCAGGAAATGCTCACGATGTTGAAAAGGTAAAGAGAACATGGGCGTCGATTGCAGGTCTTGAGGAAAATTCTTTCAAGGAAAATCTCGAAGTAAGCGAGGGGACAGAAGTATATGAGCACCTCCTCAAGTTAACAGCAGGACTTGATTCACTTGTTGTCGGTGAAGAGCAAATACTTGGTCAGATAAAAGATTCTATAACGACAGCCAGAGAAGCAAACGCGGCTGGAAACAACCTGAACACACTTTTTGACAAAGCAATTCGTGTTGGCAGCAGAGTAAGAAATACTACTGGGATTAGTCGCGGTAGCATTTCTATTGGTTCTATGGCAGTCAAACTAGCAGAAGAAAACATTGATGATTTAAAATCAAAAAACATTTTGCTGATAGGTACAGGTGAAGCGGCAAGCCTTGTTGCAAAGTCACTCAAAAGAAGAGGTGCAGAGTTCCTAGTGACAAGCAGAACATATCAAAGGTCAAAAGCATTTTCAGAAACTGTTGGAGGAAAACCAATCCAGTTTGAATCGGCACTTGCCAATTTCAAAAAAGTAGACGTTTTGTTTGTTGCAACTGTTGCACCATATTTTCTTGTCACATACGAAAGAGTAAGGAACGCAATGGAATCGAAAAAGTCAGGGATGATGATTCTTGATTTGTCAAATCCACGAACTGTTGATGAAAGGGTTTCTACAATAGGTAGAATAAAGATGTTTAATTTAGATCAAATAGCAGAAATGGTGGACAAAAATATGCGAACAAGGATTGGAGTCGTATCTTCTGCAGAAAAAATAATTAATGAAGAGCTTCCAGTAGTAGAGGCAGCAATGAAAAGATTGGAGGTAGAGCCGGTAGTAAAAGGTGTATTCAAAGACATTGACACTGTCAGAGTCAAAGAACTCAGAAAGGCATTACAGATGCTTGGAGAAACTGATGAAGAAAAAATACGCATAATCGACCAGCTTACCCAAGCTATTGTAGAAGGAATCGTATCAACCCCAATGAACAATTTGAGAAAAGCCTCGGAACAAGGCGATTTGGAATTGCTCAAATCAGTTGCCAAGCTTTTTGATTATAACACAAAAGGATAACAGATTATATTGCTTGCAGAGAGTATTTTTTGCGTATGACTTTTCCTAATGTTAGGCTACGCAGATTACGAAAAAGTGAAAAGATTCGTGAGCTTTTAGAAGAAGTAAGACTTTCTCCAAAGGATCTAATTTGTCCAGTTTTTGTTCAAGAAGATTTGAAATCTAGAGTGCAGGTGGATTCTATGCCAGACATAGAAAGGCTTCCACTAAAAGATGTAGTTAGTGAAGTAAATTCTATTGTAGATTTGAAGATTCCGGCAATCATGATATTTGGAATTCCAGCTAAAAAAGATGACATGGGCACATCAGCGTTTGATCAAAATGGCATAGTGCAAAAGGCAATTTCTGAGGTAAGAAAAAACCTTGGAGACAAAATAGCAATAATGGCAGATGTTTGTCTTTGTCAATATACCAGTTCAGGACATTGCGGTCTTGTTAAAGGTAATATAGTAGATAATGATTCCAGTTTGGAAGTTTTGAAAAAAATTGCGGTAAGTCAAGCTCAAGCGGGAGTTGATGTAGTTTCGCCTTCTGCAATGATGGATGGTCAAGTAAAGGCAATAAGACAAGGACTGGATGATGCAGGTTTTACCGATGTAGCAATTATGTCACATTCTGCAAAGCACCGCTCTAATCTTTATTCTCCGTTTAGGGACATGGCACACTGTGCCCCACAGTTTGGAGACAGGAGATCATACCAGTTGCCATACACAAATCCAACAGAAGCCATGAGAGAGGTTCAGACAGATATTGCCGAAGGCGTGGACATTGTAATGATAAAACCTGCACTTGCATATCTTGATTTGATTGCAAAAACAAAGAGTAGCTTCAACATACCTGTATCTGCGTATAGTGTATCTGGCGAATATTCTTTAGTAAAAGCAGCTGCCAAGCAGGGTTGGATCAATGAAACTGAAGTCACTTTGGAAATTTTGACTGCAATTAAACGAGCTGGTGCAGATATGATTGTAACATATCTTTCAAAGATTGCCGCAAAAGCACTCAATGGATAAAAATGAGAGACGATGAACGTTTTGAAATAGAACGTGCTCTTGACTTGATACCACATGTTATTGGATCAAGTTGGGCAACAACATGGTTTCGTCTAAACAAGATGAGAAAACCAACTAGAGAAGAATACAGAAACAAAGTAGTAGAGTATATTAAATTTTTAGAAAACCTAATAGATTCATTTCCAAAATCAGATAGTTTTCAAGAAATTACTTTATTTTCAAAAAAAAGATTCAAAGAAGAGATAGAAAAAACTCTTGCTGGAAAGAATCCCGAAGTTGAAAAACGATTTGACAGATACCTAAACTATGGCTAGATCTCTATTTTCACATCATTAAGAAAATTTTTCAGTATTCTTGT
>JBGOUS010000013.1:0-10465 GCA_041477675.1 Nitrosopumilaceae archaeon | reverse complement strand
GAGTTTAGAGCACCAGATCCCTCATCAAATCCTTATCTTGTCTTTTCTTCAGTTCTTTCTGCAGGACTAGATGGAATAAAAAAGAAGATCGAACCAGGTGAGGCAATACATGAAGACATTTACAAGATGAGTAAAAATGAACGCTCATCAAAAGGAATTAAATCGTTACCTGCAACCCTTGGTGAAGCACTTGATTCTCTTGAAAGTGATAGAAAATTCCTCAATCCCATATTTACAAATGAAGTCATTGATAAGATAATTGAATTAGAAAGAAAAGATGAGCGGGAGGTATCGATACGACCTCATCCTCATGAATTTTATCTGTATTTTGATATCTAGGTTATAGTCTACCAGATACAGCAAATACTAGTAATAGTGCAATAGCTAAAATTGCAAATCCTGCAATTAAGTAAGCTCTTTGCTTTTTTTCTGAAGTACTGGCTTTATACAAACAGAATGCACCTGCAAAGCCTACAAAAAGAATGAACACGCCAGCAACAACTAGATTTGCATTTGCGCCTCCCTCAATTAGTGGATAAAATAGTCCAGAGAGCAACGCAAAGAAGAATATCAGATACACATACTTTATTCCAGAAAGAATCGAGCTACTTTTTTGCATAAAATTTTGTACTAATAATGCGCAAATAAACTTTGATGGTATAATTGAAAAGTTTTCTTGGAAATCTTTTACATATCCATGCCAGGCATTCCACCCATACCGCCCATTCCTCCCATGCCACCACCCATTCCTTCTCCACCGCCTGGTGGGCCACTAGATTTTGCAATTGCTATTACATCATCAATTCTGAGGATCATCGATGTTGCCTCGGTCGCAGATGATATAATCTGGATTTTTACAGAAAGCGGCTCAAAGATATCAGTAGAATGCATGCTTGCAACAACTCCCTTCATTACATCTATTCCAGTCCATTTGTTTCCTTTCAATTGTTTAGAACGTAATGATGTTAAGGTATCAATTGGATCCATGCCTGCATTTTCTGCAAGAGTAATAGGAATGACTTCAAGTGAATCTGCGAATTTTTCTACAGCTAGTTGTTCTCTTCCTTCAAGTGTTTTTGCCCATTCTCTAATCTTTGTTGCAGCATATGTTTCAGGAGCACCGCCACCAGCTACGATCAATGGTTTTTCAATAACATCTTTAACAACCATGAGTGCATCATGAACTGATCTTTCAACTTCATCAACTACCCTCTGTGAACCACCACGTACAAGAATTGTTACTGCTTTTGGATGTTTGCAGCCTTCTACGAAAACCCATCTGTCTGTCTCAACTTTTCTCTCTTCAACGTTTTCTGCAGAACCTAAATCTTTATCAAACAAATCATCAAGATTAGTCACAATTCTAGCATCTGTTGCTTTTGCAAGTTTGGTAAGATCGCTTTCTTTTATTCGTCTAACTGTAAGTATACCAGCTTTTGCAAGATAGTGTTGTGCTATATCATCAATTCCTTTTTGACAGAACAAAACGTTTGCACCTGATGCAATAACTTTGTCAACCATGTTTTTGATCATTTTATTTTCTTCATCCAGAAATGATTTCATTTGGTCAGGACTTGAAATGTTGATCTTGGCATCAAATTCAGTCTTGTCAATCTCTAAAGCAGAGTTAATTAAAGCAATTTTTGCGTTGGAAATCTTTTTTGGCATACCGCTATGAACCACTTCTTTATCAAGAATAATCCCCTTTGTGAGAAGAGTATCTTTTATAGAGCCACCAGCTTTCTTTTCCACTTTAATATCATCAATATCTACTTTGTATTCATCTTCAACTTTTTCTGCTACTGCAAGTACAGCTTTTACTATCATATCAGCCAGACCAGCAGAGTCCTTTCTAACAAGCTTTGTCTGCATCGAGGTTCTTGCAATTTTGGTAAGCATCTCCTTATCAGTTGGTTGCACTCTGTCAGCCATTTTTTCTAATAATTGAATTGTTTTTTGCGCAGCTTTCCTATATCCGTCTACAATTATGGTTGGATGAACATCTTGGTTTATCAGAGATTCAGCATTTTCTAAAAGTGCACCTGCAAGAATTACCGCAGATGTGGTTCCATCTCCTACCTCATTATCGGTTGTTTTTGAAATTTCAACAAGCATTTTTGCTGCAGGATGTTGTACATCAATTTCTTTTAGAATTGTAGCACCATCATTAGTAATTGTAACATCACCTAAAGAATCTACAAGCATTTTGTCCATTCCTCTTGGACCAAGACTTGTGTGTACAATTTCAGCAATTAGTTTGGCCGCGGTAATGTTGTTTTTCTGAGCATCACGACCTTTAGTCTGTTGAGCTCCGTCTTTTAATATAACAACAGGAATTCCACCCTGAGCGTTTTGCATACCCATGTTGTACTAGAGCCATTTTTTCCCCTTTTATATCTTTTTTAAATTCAAATTACGCCATAAT
Organism: Nitrosopumilaceae archaeon; assembly: GCA_041477675.1. Lineage (GTDB taxonomy): Archaea > Thermoproteota > Nitrososphaeria > Nitrososphaerales > Nitrosopumilaceae > UBA8516. The sequence goes on along the minus strand of JBGOUS010000013.1, from coordinate 8,040 downwards.
AAATTTTTTAAAATCCTAATCCGATGTTTTTAAATTAGGATTATTAAACTCACATGGCATGACGCGATCCTCACCAAGAGAATCTTATAAAGAGGTGCTATCGATGCTAAAGGAACACAATAATTGGTTTGCAAATTCAATCCCTCTCATTGCAAGTGAAAATGTTCCAAGCTCTGCGGTAAGGGAAGCTGCTATTTCAGATTTTGCGAATAGGTACGCAGAAGGCTGGCCAGGTGAGCGTGTTTATGCAGGTTGTACCTATATTGATAAGGTAGAGTTCAAGTGTATTGAACTTGCAAAAAAATTATTCAGAGCAGAGTTTGTGGATGTAAGACCAATATCAGGGGTTGTAGCTAATCTTTCAATCTATTCCGCCTTTACAGATCCTGGCGATATCATGCTTGCACCGTCTATTCCGTCTGGAGGTCACATTTCTCATGGCAAGAAGGAACATTCTGGTACAGCTGGTCTTGTGCATGGATTAGATATCGAATTCTATCCATTTAATGCAGAAGAAATGTCATTTGATGTGGATAAAACAAAACAGAAAGTTGTTGAACTAGAAAAAGCTGGTAGATTGCCAAAGCTTGCTATGTTTGGTGGTTCAGTTTTCTTGTTTCCTCATCCTGTCAAGGAACTTGCAGATTTTCTTAAGGGATACAAGATGTTTGTCAATTATGATGGTGCACATGTTGCAGGACTTATTGCCGGTGGACAGTTCCAAGATCCATTAAGAGAGGGAGCAGATGCAATGACTATGAGTACTCATAAAACTTTGTTTGGTCCACAAGGAGGAATGATTGTGTCTTTTGAAAAATATGCTGAAAAGATCAAAAGGGCTACGTTCCCTGGCATGACTAGTAACCATCACCTTCACCATGTAGCTGGAAAAGCAATTGCATTTGCAGAAATGATCGAGTTTGGTAAAAAATATGCAATCCAGGTAATAAAGAATGCAAAAACACTTGCACAAGCTTTAAACTCCTTTGGTTTTGGAGTTTTAGGAGAAAAACGAGGATTTACTGAATCTCATCAAATTGTAATGAATGTGCTTTCATTTGGTGATGGAGGTACAATTGAGGCAGATCTTGAAAAAGCAAACATAATTGTAAATAGACAGCTTATTCCTGGAGATATCAAAGCTGGTAGAAATTACTTTCATCCGGGAGGTATAAGACTTGGAGTTGCTGAGCTTACTCGACTTGGTATGAGAGATTCGGAAATGAAACAAGTTGCAGAATTTATCAAGAAGGTAGTTGTAGATAAGAAAGATAAAAAGAAAGTTGCGTCTGAAGTCAAGTCATTTAGAAAGGACTACCAGAAAGTTCATTATTGTTTTGATAACAAAATTGGTGGTTATGAGTACATCAAATTACGTTAGCATAATCAGTGAGAAGAGACTGTTCGTTTTCCTCCTTCCCAAATACTAATTCTAGTTCATCTAATAGGCCAACAACTCTTCCTCTCAGATATGGATCAACTTGATATTTACCAAGTAATCTCTTGGCAAGTTTGAGATATTTTTTCACGGAAGGTCTTGTCATTGTCTGTATGAGTTTGCTGCCACATTCATTACAATTCTGTGATAATGGAATTCTTCTATAGCTAGCACCACATGTAGTACACCTAAATGATTGCCCAGAGTATGCCCTAAGATTACCCATAATATCGGGTAACAAATGAGTCGTCATTACCATAGATACTACTTCATTTGGATCTACGGCATTAATTATTTCGGCTGTTCTAATTTGCATATCAAGTTTTTCCAAAAGTGAACCCAAGGTAGAATATGCACTCCGGGATCTGGATGTAGTAAGTGTGGATGTATGGTGTGTAAAGTAATGCCCGTAAAACTGTTTTTCTGTTTCTAGTCTTGATTTAAGGGTTTCAATCCCTTTTACTTCACTTGCTTTTTCTTTTGCAAGAGTTGCTTCAAAAAATGAGAGTGGCAAGGTTTTTTCAACTTCAAAATTATGTGCTTGTCTTTGAACCTCTTGCGGTATGACTATTGGTTGTATCAATAATGGTGCATCCATCAAACCACCTATCCTATCTGATAGAAATTGTCTTGAAAAGTTAAGCAAGCTATCCATTAATAGCATGATTGAGTCAGCATCACCATCTGCATCACGCCTTTTTGCAGAATGCCACACTGGTGTACCATAACAAACATGTGTATTAGTATATCCTATTATTCGCCCTACAATTCCAACTGAGGTATGAGGAGCTAATCCAATTATCAAATGCCCAACAAGATCATTATTATTTTTGATTTTGTAAAAGGGGGGATGGCCATATAGCTTTTCTAATTCTGTATCAATATATTGCGATGTCCTTACCAAATATTCTCCACAATCATAAGGAATGATTACGTCTTGCATCATAAGCTCAACAGTCTGTTCTACACTAACAAGTGATTTTCCATCAATGTCATGAGTATATCCAAACTCAACAAGCTTCTCAAGCGGTGTTCCAACCCAACTAGGTTTGAAATGAGTTAATGGTGCGTTTGTTGCGTCAAATCTTATCGTTCCATCTTTGAACACACTAAGATCTAGACTTTGTCTAATGATTCCTTTTTCAAGCGGTTCTGCAATTCTGTCTTGATTGATGAGTTCACGTACTCCCTTAAACGGTTCTCGAGCTCGGATGGCTGTTTTTTCTTGAGCTATAAGCAGTTGCTCTTTGAGAGGAAAAGCTTTGTATCCATGCAAGGCGCCTTTTTTCTTGCATTTACCACAAAAATCAGAGTCAAGATCTGCTCTACAATTAGGGCAAATGAAAATTATGGATGTCTTGTTACCACATTTTGAGCACGCTATTCCAATGGATGGTTCGTTACAGCTTTTGCATATTCTATTACTGATATTACAGTAAAAGTTAGGTTGTTTTGAAGCTTTGATCAAGTCACGTGATGCCCCTCCCTTACTGCCTACAGGAAAAAGTGTATGTACTGGGGGTTTCATTTTCCTTTCAGCAGCTTTTTCTGGTCTGCCCACTCTAATTCCAATCGCGGTTGAAAATTTATCACGAATTTTGATTCGAGAAGTGTGTGTGATCATTTCTGGTACAGTAAGTGATTTATCAAATTGGATTGGTTTTCTAAATAGCAGATAATAGAAAATTCTGGCTTCTGTGGATTTTAGTAAAACAGATTCTCCTGAAACTTCATGTGGGACACCAAGCTTTTCTAATGTTTGTTTACTACTTTTTTGGTAGATTATTAACTCTGGTTCTGCGTTTAGGGGATGAAGTATTTGTTCAAACTCTTCAGGTGATAGTTGTTCCCAAAAGTAAAGATAGTGAGGGTGAAGTGGAATCTCAAAATCTAGAGATATTTTTAGTGCCTCATCAAAGCTTGGGGTCTTTGAGAGAAATTGCAATAGCTGTTTGTCTCCTGCCTCATATTTTCGGAGTTTTTCTTCTAATTCTGCTGCCCAATATTCTTCAACATAACCAGTCGGTATAAGCTCTGCATTGTTTTCTAGAAAATCTCCATAACTTATCAGAATGTCACCAAGGTGAAGAATTTTTTCAATTTGGTTTTTTATACTGATCCCATGTGCTGTGTCCTTGATTTTTACAACATTTCCATTTGCTAGTCTTACAATTGGAGTATCAAGTGAGTCTACAAAGGCAATAGTTGATGCTTTGCCTGGGGTGTCTAGTTTAATTTGTGTGCCAACAGCTATGGCATGATCTAGAATTTCGGCCACAACAGGATGAACCCCGATTGATGCAAAACCAGTATTGCAAGCTCTACCATATCTTAGCCTAAACCCACCAAGTTTTTTTGGCATTGAAAGTACGGATCTGCCAGTTATGACTTCTCTCATCCTATGGGCTGCAGCATCCTCATCACCAGTTTGGATTGCCCCTTTGAGATCCTTTAGCCAGTCCCAACCATCCAATTTATACAAATCAATAAGTTTTAGTAATTTTCTAGACTTGCCAATCAGACCGTCGTTTAGAACTCTTAATGCCCCTCCTCTCACTCTATCTGTACTAATTCTAGTCATGTTTCTATGACTAACAATTTCGATGGGATCTGTATCAACACCGTTTAGTTCAACTGGAAGATTTGATATCACAGAAACAATGTCCTCATCTGGAACATGATATTGAAAGTTACCTGCCTCCCTTTCGTATAGCCTTAGTTCTTCAACAAACCTACCAGTTTCATCATCAAATGAGTTTGCTTGATATCTTTCTAGACCGGCTATCTTTCTAACATGGTCTGCAATTAGCATAGTAGATGCAGCCTCTGTTCCACCAGCTGACCTTATCGGTCCTGCAAAGGAGATAGATAGGTAATCAGAACCATCACGATTTTGTTTTATTTTTATCTCATGAATTCCCTGCAGTGGAGCTATGGTCACCCCTTCCGTAACTATGGCAAGAGCTACTCTTACTGCCATGTCTAACTTCTCTTCTAATGATGAATCTGAACTAGTGTATTTACCAAGGGCAATTTCCTCTGCTAGGGTCAAGGCAGCAAGCTCCTTTGTGGTAGTCTGAATTAGTGACCTAAGACGTTCAGTCACATCAATCTCATGCATTTTTGAAACACGGTCTGCAAGATCAAATGCAATCTTTGGTTCTACCATTACGGATGAGTCGTGTAGGGTAGATTTTGCAGCTGCAGATTTTTCAAAGATAGAAAAGACGGTGTTTGAGATTTTAGTATAATATTCAACATAATAATCAGGCATTGGGATTTCATGTAAACGCAATACCACGTTCTCAGACATCTTATCTCTTTACACTCTGGATGGTTTTTACAATATCGTTTAGGACTTTGCTGCCGCCCTTTTCTGCAAGGGTACCTATAACGATGGCATCGGCGCCTGCTTTAACAAGCTCGCCTGCTGTTTGGCAGTTTCGTATACCGCCTCCTACAATTAAAAAGCCTTTGAAGACCTTCCTCACTGCCCGTACCATTTCTGGTTTGACATGAGAGGATGCTCCAGAACCTGCCTCAAGATAGACAAATCTCATTCCAAGGAATTGTGCTGAGAGGGAGTACATGGCAGCAATGTTTGCCTTATCAAACGGTATACCTCTCACTGAACCTACAAACCATGCTGATGTTCCCTCCCCTATTACAATATAGGCCGTTGGTAAAGGTTCCAAACCAAACTTGAGAACATTTGGGGCTGCAAGTGCTTGAGCTTGAGAAATATAGTAGGGGTTCTCAGAGTTCAAAAGAGAACTAAACAATATTGCGTCAGCATTTGGGACAACACCAGTAACATTACCTGGAAAAAGGATGATTGGAATTTTTATTGATTTTTTTAAATTTTTAACAACTTCGGCCATACCAAGTTGATCTGTAGCAGATGATCCACCAACAAGGATTGCTGCAGCACCAATCTTCTCAACCTCTTTGGCAAGTTTTATGGTTGATTTTATCTCTGAAATCTCGGAATCGATGAGAACAAAAAGTAATGCTTTCTTTTTCTTGAGAGTAGTTTTCAGATGACTCTCTACACTTTTCATAAGACTGGTTAATAGGGAACTTTTTAAAGTTTGACGATGATAAGTAATACAGAATTGTATAGCTATGGCCAGATCTCCAAACCCAAATTTTAATAATATAATTATGCAAATTATAAAAAAATCACTATTTACTGAAAGACAGGTTGAAATTATTTTAAACCAATTGAACCTGCAGGAAACCAAGTTTAGTATAACAAAAGGGGCCTATTACAGACAGGTAAACCAATCTAGGGATAAATTATTAGGATTGTATTATTCAATCATACTCCTAAGGGGATTAGGCGTGCTCATTCCCGAAGATATTGATGTGATAAGTAGACTATCTGAGCAGGTTTCTGTGATACAAAGTAGTGATGTTTTTCCTGAAAGGGAGCAGGAAATCATCAATGTGATTGAATCTCTAGTAAGTCGTGCCTGTAGACTGTGATTTCATATTATATCTGTTAATAATATCACCGAATTGTATGAGATCCATTGTATTGTGATTTATGTGTATTATGTGAAAAAAAGTTGTTCAAATATGATAAATCACAATCATTCATGAGTTTTTGTGATGTTAGTAGAGATCCCAGACGTAGATGTGATGATTGGTGTGGCTATTGCATTTTTCGCTGGTTTGTTTGCCATAGTCATATACAATAAGGTCAAACCCCTCATAAAAAGAGAGTCTGAACAAGTAAAATCCTACATAGATCGTCTACAATACTATGAGAACCAATTAATTGATATGAGAATACGCATGGATTCATTAGATTTAGAGGAGAATGCGGGCATTCCAGATGTACCAATTAAGGGAGAGAAAAAACACACCAAATCAGAAGACTATGAGACGCAAGCACAAGAGGAACCACAAAAGGAGCGTTTGCGTAACATGAATTTTGGTAGTGCTACGGATTATGTCCTAAAGTTAATCACAGAAAGACCCATAACATCACGTGACATACAAATCACAATAGGTAGAACTAGAGAGCATACATCACGGATGATGAAGAAGCTCTTTGAAGAAGGTTATGTTGAAAGAAATATGAAAACCAAACCTTTTACCTATTACATTACTGACAAGGGTAAAACCAAGCTTGGTTTGGTCAAAATAACACCTTAGGAATTATTAAAACTAGAAAATTTGTTTCCTTTGTCTAATTGATGACTAAATTATTAATTTTATAAAACCATAAAATATTTAATACATAAATTAATTTTTTTATATCATGACTGTACCACAAAATGAAGAGTTGATCAAGATCACATCAGGCGGCACTATCTCTATCCCTAAACTATTTAGAAAGTTTCTTGAACTCCAAAAGGGCGATTATGTCAAAATCATAATGAATGGGGATCACCTCATAATAAAGAAAGTATTGATCACTTGAGGTAACTATTTCATTAATGAGTTAGGTTGTCTTTGTGTTATCTTAACTATTTGATATGTCCATTCCCTTCCCTGTCTTACTCTTTCTACTTTGCCCTTTGTGGCAAATCTAGATAGGTATGTTGAGATTATGCTTAGTTTGATTGGTTCTCCATAGTCGTCCTCATATTTTTCAAGAACTTCGGATGAAGTGAATTTACCCATAGGAAAATGTTTGTCTATAATGTTCCAGATCTTAGAACCTACCGAGTCCAAAATTGGTCCTTCTTGTGGCTCCTCAATATTAATTAAATCCATTAATTCAAATATTTTTAACATCTTTTCCCTAGTTACATTGCCTTCTAGGCTAAGGTTGTACTTGGCTCCCTCAGAGTCTTCCAGGTCTATTTTGATCTTTTTCTTAGTCATTATGATCGATCCGGTTAACACCTTAACACTTGAACGGATCAAAGAAGATTTGTTAACCAGTGGGTTTGTTAACATTCACTGCCTAGTCCACGCCTAACTATTTTTTGTACCTTAACAAAGCAGGCTATCCTTATAGCTTATTTATGGAAAATCTATGCCTGGAGTGGAAATAAAGGGGTCCATTCAGGCATTTTAACAATGTTAAGACCATTATTCACGCCTGGAGTGGAAATAAAGGGGTCTAATTTGCCTTTTTACAGTTTATTTTAACATTAACTTAACTAGTTGTTAAGTTGAGTTTGGGCGTACCCACACACCATGCTTTCCACTCTAGCTTTATTAAAAATTTTTTTTAAAGAAAAAATAAAAATAATTAATGATATACTAAATTTGGTTTAGTGATTCTATTCTAATTATATTATCTTAGATAGAGTCCATATGTGGATGGAGAAGAAATGATGGTGTGTGGGTTTTAGATGAAGGATCATATTGACAAACTGCTTGATGAAATGGCTAATAGCAAACCATTATTCATAGACAGAGAAGTGTTACATTCCTCATATATTCCAGACAACATCCTACACCGTAAAGACGAACAAGAAGCCGTTCTAAAATCATTAAGTCCATTATTGAAAAAATCTCACCCATCAAACCTACTTGTTTATGGCAAAACAGGAACAGGTAAAACACTGATAATAAAAAAAATGTTAGAGAGGATAAAGAATCACGATAAACTAAAATCTTTTCCAATAAAATGGATTTAT
>JBGOUS010000137.1:0-3703 GCA_041477675.1 Nitrosopumilaceae archaeon | reverse complement strand
GTTGTAGACATGACAAAGAAAAAGGATAATCTGATTGTGTTAAGGACACTTTCAAAATCATTTGGACTTGCAGGACTTCGCGTAGGGTATTTTATTGCAGACAAAAAAATAGCTAATGTATTTTCTAAAACCATTCAATATCCCTACCCGCTAAATACTGTTGCAATAGAAACAGCGATTTTAGCTTTGCAAAAATCAAAACAAATTTCTCAAATTGCAAACCTTGTTAAAAAAGAAAGATCTAGAATAATAGAGAAACTTCGAGATATGGGTGTTTTTGAAGTATTTGATTCAAAGGCAAATTTTGTACTTTTTAATGCCCAGGGTTCTGGACTACGTATCTATAAAGCTCTCATAGAACAGGGTATTATTGTAAAAAATCTAGGGAAGATGGGAAGTCATGACAGTTGTTTGAGAGTCACAGTTGGTTCGGAAGAAATGAATTCAAAATTCTTGTTAGCAATACGTGATCTATTGAAATGACAATTCAAGAATTAGAAGATGGTGTATTTGTCGATACTGCAAAGATTGAGAGAATAAAAAACCTTGATGCAGTCATATTTGACTGCGATGGTGTGTTAATTGACATCACAAATTCCTATGATCTTGCTATAAAAAAAACAGTAGATTTTGTACTCAAAGAAATGGCAAGCATAGATCAACCTAATATTGTAAGTTCAAAGATGATTGAGGGATTAAAAGCAACTGGAGGTTTTAACGATGAAGTTGATACGACTTATTCGTTGATTCTTTCAGTTGTATCTGCACAGAAACTAAACAGAACTGCATCTGAATTCATTTTTGATGTAATTAAAAATGCAGATCAAACTGGCATTTTATCTGTTGAAAAATATCTGGATACGTTAGATGTGGATATTTCTGAAATTAGAAAAAAACTAGCATATCCTGGATCGCATGACACTAACCCTCTATATTCTAGGTTTGATGAAATGTTTTATGGCACTAATCTATATTACAAACTCTATAAAAGAAAACCTCAGTTTTTTAATGGTAAAGGACTAATTGATAACGACATCGTGCTTCTTAGAAAAGAACTAATCGAAAAACTAAGAAAAAAATTTGGAAAAAAAATATCAATAATATCAGGCCGTGGATTTGTTTCCACTAAATATTCATTAAAAACATTATTTGATGAATTTGACCTGAAAAATTCACGATTTCTAGAAGATGAATCACGCGAATTTGCAAAGCCAAATCCTCAACCTCTGATATCATCTATTAAAGGACTCGAGTCTTCTTGTTGTATGTTTGTAGGAGATTCGGTCGAGGATTTTATAATGGCAAGAAAATCTGATGAACTTGGTAATAGGACAATTTTTTGTGCTATTTATGGCACAAGCAAAGACCCAGAAACAAAACGCAATCTTTTTGAACAAAAAAATGCTGACATTATACTAAAATCAATAGATTTGATTCCGAAGGCATTAAATCTGGTATAGACATAAACCCCGCTCTCTGCAGGGATTTGTATGAAATCTAGATTAGGCCGCATTAATAGAAAAACCAAAGAAACCGAAGTTTCTGTAACTGTAAATCTTGATGGAAATGGAAAGATTTCAGTAAAAACAGGAGTCAGTTTTCTTGATCACTTGATCACGTCTCTTGGTAAACACGCTATGCTTGATCTTACTCTTAAGGCAACTTCAAAGGATGGAATAGTTCACCACTTAATTGAAGATACAGGTATAGCTCTTGCAAATGCAATTGATCTGGCCCTTGGAAATAGATCTAGCATAACAAGATTTGGTCATGCCTCTGTTCCAATGGATGAATCACTTGCAGAAGCATCACTGGATCTAGTAAAGCGTCAATATCATAAAATTGATTTGGGAATCAAGCGAAGTAAGATAGAAGGAATATCAAAAGAAGATCTGGAACACTTTTTCCGTTCTTTTGCTCAAAATCTCAATGTCTGTATACACATCACAGTAAAGTATGGAGAAAATGATCATCACAAAATTGAAGCTGCAATAAAGGCCTTTGCGGTTGCATTGAGAGCGGCAGCTAGTTATGACAAAAGACAAAAAGGAATTCCAAGTACAAAAGGTGCTATGTAGTGGTTAAAGTAGCAATATTTGATTATGGTGCGGGAAACATATTCAGCCTTAAATCATCACTTGAAAAAAATGATGCAGAAGTTGATATAATTACAAATCTTAATCATTCAATTAACTATTCGGGACTCTTGTTGCCTGGCGTCGGAAATTTTGATCCGGCAATCCACAGTCTAAATTCATCAAAAAAAGCATTTACTGATATAATAAAAAATCAGATCCCAGTTCTTGGAATATGTCTTGGCATGGAAATGTTCTTTGAAAAAAGTGAGGAAGGAAAGGAAAGTGGGCTGGGAGTTTTGGCAGGCGAAGTAATCTTACTTCCAAACAAATTCAAAATACCTCATATGGGATGGAATGACTTGCAAATAAAAAAGCCAAGCAATCTCTTAGAAGGTGTTAAAGAAGGCTCATGGGTGTATTTTGTGCATTCTTACAGGGCAAAACCAGAAAATCTAGATATAGTAAAGGCCAATTCTGACTATGGCATAAGCGTACCTGCAGTGATAGAAAGTGGCCCACTCTTTGGTACACAATTTCATCCGGAAAAATCTGGTAAAGTAGGTTCTATTATGATTAAGAACTTTTTGCGAGAGTGTAAAAAGTGAAAGTCATCCCTGCAATTGACCTGATGGATGGTAGGGTAGTGCGCCTTGTTAAGGGTGATCCAAAAAACAAAACAATCTACAGTGACAATCCTGTTGAGATTGCAAAAAAATGGGAGAATGCAGGTGCAGACAGGATACACATAGTGGATCTTGATGCAACTTTAGGTAGTGGATCTAATTTACAAATAATTAAAAAAATTGCACAAGAGGTCTCTATTCCAATACACGCAGCAGGTGGATTGCGTGATGAAAAAGCAATATCTGATGCACTTTCATTTGCAGACAAAGTTGTTATTGGCACTTTTGCGTTCAAAAACAGAGAAATCTTACCAGAAATTTTAGCAAAACTTGGGAAAGAGAAAATTATAATTTCTGTAGATCAACTAAATGGAAAAATTGTCATAAATGGATGGCGGCAAAGTACTGGAATAGAACTAATTACAGGGATTGAGGATTTCCTAAAAATTGGCCTAACTGAATTTCTTTTAACTAGTGTTGAAAGAGACGGAACCTTATTGGGACCAGATATTGATTCTCTTACAAATGTCTGTAAAATAAAAAATGCAATGATAATTGCAAGCGGTGGTATATCTGATCTCAAAGATACAGTTGCAGTAAAAAAATGTGGAGCAGCAGGAGTAATTCTTGGAAAAGCACTATATGATAGAAAAATTTCAATTGAGGAGGTTAAAGCAATAGCATGACTTTAACAAAAAGGGTAATCCCATGTTTAGATGTGGATAATGGCAGAGTAGTAAAGGGAATGCACTTTGCGTCAATACAAGATGCCGGTGATCCAGTCCTGCTAGCTGAAAAATACAGCAATGAGGGAGCAGATGAGATCGTCTTTCTTGATATTACTGCGTCAGAACAAGGAAGAGAAACAATCAAAGCACTTGTTTCAAAAGTAGCTCAAGTCATTGATATCCCATTTACAGTTGGGGGAGGTGTCAAAACTTTGCAACATGCAAGAGATATTCTGCTAAGTGGTGCTGACAAGGTAGCAATAAACACTGGCGC
>JBGOUS010000090.1:0-4897 GCA_041477675.1 Nitrosopumilaceae archaeon | reverse complement strand
GTTGTGGGTGCCAAAATCCGGCTGATGATTACGTATGTAACAATTGCAGAATCGGTTTGTGCAAAGTTGGAATGAAAAGTTAGATGGATCCACTAAACAGGAGAAGCCTACGTGACGAAGCTAAGATGTAGCGGCTGTGCTGAGATTTTTTGTGGCGATGGATGTTATTGCAAGTGTCATAAAACACCAGAGTGGGAAAAACTAGAATGAAATTAGGAAAAGAAAATTTTCCAAATCATCCAGATTAATTACAATTCAGAAAATAACAATTTACTAGCAATCTCTAAAAAGAAATCACACAAACTCTCTTGCGAAAAGAAAATTTAGATATTTGTTCGTCAGAATTTTTTCTCGTATTATTATAGAAAAAGCATCTCATGAACTAGCCACACATGTATTTTTGATAAAATACATACAATTTCTATAATATGTAACAAAATAATAAAACTTTATGAAAATATTGCTAGTAGATGACAATAAAAGCATTACATTTGCACTTTCAAAGTTTCTTAGACTGAAAGGTCATGATTGTATGGTTGCAAATGATGGAAAACATGGTCTTTCTTTATGCATGGAACAAAAATTTGATATTGTCGTGTTAGACCTTGCAATGCCAGAATTTACAGGACAAGATTTCTTAGAATCACTAGTTCATTCAGGTAAAATCAATGATCAAAAAATCATGATCTTTACTTCTATGCCTCTTGGAGAAGTCAACATACAATATGATGGAAAGGGAGTATGTACGGTTATACGAAAACCAATAGGACTAGACGAGTTCCTCAAAACTATAGAAGGAAAAAAATAATTACGTATGAACCAAGAATTTATTCCTATCAATGTTCTAGACATTTCCATAAGAGTTTAGCAAAGGTCAATTGGTTCTGTGAACAAAATGAATAAAACAAAAAAAATTCAGAAAGATCTATCGCATCTTCTAAAGTTTGAAACCCTTTACAACGCATCACCAGATCTTTATAGGACTATCAACAAAGATGGGATAATTATTGATTGCAACAATTCATACGCTTCATCATTAGGATACAAAAAAGAAGAGATAATCGGCGTATCAATATTTGAACACATTGCAGACTGCGATGTAAAATCATTACAAAATTCGTTTGAAACATGGAAAAAGGATGGAACGGTCAGTAACCGAGAAATGTGGTTTAAAAGAAAAGATGGAAGCATCTTCCCATGCCTACTTAGTTCAGCAACAATACATGATAAAAATGGGAACCCGCAGAGCACAACTTTCATCAAGGACATGACAGAAATTTTCGAGGCAAGAAAAAAAATTATTGAAAGTGAAAAACAAATTAGAAAACAATTGGAGCTAATCAAGGAAGTTGAAACACAAAAAGATGAGTTTATGACCATGATTACTCATGAATTAAAAACTCCTTTATTTCCAATTGAGGCACATTGTGAAATGCTAATTAATTATGAAAGTACTGATAATCTCACTGAGGAACAACTTGAATCCATCAAGGAAATTCATTCATGTACAAAAAAACTGGAAAGACTGATTGGTGATGTACTTGATGTTGAAAAACTTGAGCTAGGTCAATGCTCATTTGACATAACTGAATTCAACACAGATACGTTCACTGATGAAATATTTAGATCCTTCAAACCACTAATGAATGAAAATAACATAGAGTTCAGGGTATCAAATGATATTTCATGTACAATCAAGAGTGATAAAGACAGGCTTGCCCAAGTCTTTAGAAACATGTTAGAAAACGCTATTGATTTTGCTCCTCCAGTAGGAGCAAAAATCGAGATTGGTCTTAGGGCCAACGACAATGCCATGGTTTTCTACGTAAAAGATAATGGTGCAGGCATTCCAAAACAAAAACAAGAAAGATTGTTTTCTAAATTTTATCAGGTTGATACTTCCCTCAGACGAAGACACGGCGGCAGTGGTTTGGGTCTTGTGATTTGTAAAGGAATAGTGGAGGGCCTGAGAGGTAGGATATGGGTAGATAGTGATGAAGGCAAAGGGTCAACATTCTACTTTGCTATCCCACAAATGAAACGAGAAATAAAAGTGGGTATGGACCAGATAAGCGCTAATCAAAACAATCAAATCATCTCTCCGTGAACTGCTTTCGCAATTTATCAGAAATCTCTAAAAACAAGATAAAACTGCATCTTTGGAATTTCTTTTTTAATTATTATTCTAATCATTCAAATGGATTCTTTCAAGTTAGGCGTAAAGTTTGAACAGAAATTAAATTTGGGCATTGGCCCAGAATTGTTCGTAACTATGTGAGTAGATCTCGATAATGTTGCCAAATGGATCTTCGCAAAAGCAAATCCTCTTCCCACTCCCTGGATTGAGTTCCATCACTTTGGTTCGTTTCCTTCCTCCACTTGATGCGATTTTGTCAGCCAACTGGTCTATTTCTGGCTCCGTTATAGCTATGTGAAAAAACCCAGTCTTCCAGTATTCAAAATTATCCTTTCTTTGCTCTGCTTTTGGCTCAATGAACTGGAAGAGCTCAATGCCGACACCGTTTGCAGAACTCAAATGACAAATCAAAAATTTTCCAAGTCCTTGACCAAATACTGTTCTGACAAGATTAGAAAGATGTATCCCTTCTTCTCCTTTAGATGATGTGGCAGAAATTTCAACTGGTTCCGCCAAGACGGTCATTCCCATAACATCACGATACCAAATCATTGCCTTGTGGATATCAGTAACTGATACTGCAACATGGTTCACTGCTTTTTGCATGAATCAAAATCTTGTTCTCATATTAGGCTATAAAGTATTGTAAAGCAATTTGGACCAGCCATGTCATTTTTCTTGGGACAAAAAAGAACAAATCTGAAACAAGATTACAAATCTTTAAGATTGGTCTAACATGCTCTGTATTTATTGCACCTGCCTTCATTTTCTCTGATCTTAATCTTTTTGTTGGTAACGTCATCTATTTTACCATCCTTCGCATTGGGAGAAGCAATAGGTTCACGACCCGCTTATATTTATGATAGGGCAGATATTATCAGCAGTGCAGAGGAATCGCTGCTTGATTCTTATTTGAGAAAAGTAGACGATTCCACTTCGGTTGAAATTGTAATTTACACGATTCCAAGTTTCTCAGGTCACGGAATCAAAAAAAATGATCAAGAAATTCATGAAAGGGATATGCTTGCAAACTATATCTTCAGTGAAGTTTCGCTTGATGGAATAACAGGAATAGGAAAAAAAGGTAAAGACAACGGGATTCTGATTTTGTTTTCACTGGAACGCGATGCAGGAGGGGGATCAATGCGTATCGAGGTAGGAAGAGGACTAGAAGGAGACATTACAGATGGTACTGCAGGTGCAATTCTGGACTCTTATCTCGTTCCAGCAAGAAAATCATATGATGAGACTGGCAACACAGCAGTTTTTGACCATGCTTTTCTTGACACAGTAATATCATTGGCGCAAAGAGCTGGATACGTCAGTGACGATCCAGCTTTTGCACCGTCACAGCCTCTTCAAAATGAAAGTGGAGATGACTCGATAGATCCTCTTACACTCATGTTGTTGGTTATTTTCGTTGGAGGATTTATTGCAATGGCCATGCTTGGCAGCCGTCGAAGAGGGAGAAGAGGAGGATTTTATGGAGGTGGTTTTGGCGGAGGAGGTGGCGGTTTTGGAGGGGGTGGTTCTGGTGGAGGCGGAGGCGGTTCTGGTGGTGGTGGCGCAGGACGATGAATCTATGTTTCCATAAAGTAATATTCAAGAGGTTCTAAGCTGCGATATCAAGACATGATTAGTAAAAAAATTATTGCAATAGGTATAGTGATAGGAATTGTCATTTTAATAATCGCCGCACTGTATGGAATGTACTTTTCTGGTTTTAATTCTGTTCAAAGTAAAGACGAAAATGTCAAGAGGCTGGCGGCTGATGTCGATGCACAGCTACAAAGGAGATATGATCTTATTCCAAATCTAGTTGAATCAGTCAAAGGATACATGCAATTTGAAAAACAAGTTCTTGAAGACGTAACACGATTACGTTCTCAATGGCAATCATCAAGTGCTACTGAAACGAGGGTTCAGCTTAGCAATCAAATTGAACAAGCTTTGAGCAAGATTATTTTAACATATGAGGCATATCCTGATTTGAAATCAGATAGTACAGTGACCAGACTAATGGATGAACTTGCTGGCACTGAAAATAGGATAGCTGTAGCAAGAACGTATTACAATGACGGGGTTAGAGATTTCAATACTAATCTGAGAATTTTTCCAAATAACATATTTAATGAGGATGGATTCCTTGGAGCAAAGCCGTGGGGAATGACGCAATATCCAGCTTATGAGGCTACACAACAGGCTCAAAACATAGTCCCACAAGTCAATCTTACTGGTTCCAAATAGACAGCTAATGGCTCTAGTCATGTAAGGTTTGAAAATTTAGGGTTTCAATTTTTTCAAACTATTTACAAGATTTGGTGATTGGTTAGATTTTTTTTATCAGGACTTTTTTCTGTTATCAATACATTAAACACTAGTTGTCATTATTAAAAATAATTTTAGAAGTCGCAGCTGTAATTTTTATTATCTTAACTATAGTGTTTTTAGGTGCAGAACCTTGAAGATTAAATTTGAAAAATTTCAATAATTGGGGGTATTATCCTTGCTGTCGAATGTAATGATAGGTTCGAAATTATCCCGACATAGTATCTTTATCTTGAGGGACGAACTTGTAAACAACAAATGAACCAGACATCACATGTTATGTTTCTGAAGTTTGCTCTTGTGGCGAAGGTTGTGCTGCCATCACTACTTCAGTAATCCATTCACATTTGATGTCTACTTTGGTATGATGCTCTTCAACCATTTCTTTGTTGGGAGCTTCAAGTAAACAAAAACACACACGTGATTCTCTAT
>JBGOUS010000092.1:0-4740 GCA_041477675.1 Nitrosopumilaceae archaeon | reverse complement strand
GAAAGAAGTCATACTTTATTCTGAAGTTGTGATTGGTTACAATTACACTTTAAAAACAATAGAGCGGCTTTTGGCAAACAAACAGGTATATGAAATAACAATGCAAAACCAAGAAGAGACCTACCAGAAAGTTGCAAAAACACTGGGTGATAGGACTTGTGTTGTTCCATTTACTGGAGATGTGAATTTTTCAGAATCAGAAGTTGTTGATAGATTAATTGAGATTTTTGGCAAAGTGGAAATTATCCCAGGGATTAGTTCCATTCAGGTTGCTGCAGCAAAGGCTTGTGTTCCCCTAGACAAAAGCAGAGTGATCACGATGCATGTAACTACAAGCATTGAAGAAAAAAAGATAGAATTACAAAAAGCTCTTTTGGATGGTTATAGCGTAATATTAGTTCCAAGACCTTGGCCAACAGATCCATCAAAAAATTTTATGCAGTCAGAGATTGCATTATACCTAAAAAATCATGGTTTTAATACGTCAAAAATCAAAGTTCATGTCTTTGAGTTTCTAACAACTGAAAAAGAGACATCGTTTGTTGGAATACTAAAGGATTTGGAAGGCAAACAGTTTTCTGATCTTTCGGTGATGGTTTTTGACCAATACGAACGTGAATCATATTTAAGTTTTAAGACAAACTAATTTCCGGTGCTATTTAGATATTTGTTTCTTATATCAAGTGCTGTATCTGTATTTTTCCCAAGGGATTTTGATTTTTCCTCAGGGAAGGAAATTATGACTCCATTCATCCATGAATATTTGGCATCAAAGAATCTTGTAATGCCAAATTCGTCAATTGTTGTTTTGAATGTTTGGCCTGGAGCAATTTCACCACTGTTTATCTTACCATCTGGAGTGAATGGTTTTCCATGTGAAAAACTTGCAATACCGCTCATAATTGTATGTGGTATCGAGTCCTCATTTTTCCAGATGATGATGGTACCTGGAGTAATTGTAAGCGTACTTGAAGAATAATATCTTACGTTACCTGGGTCCGATGACCCCGCTAGAATGTTTATTTGAATAGTTTTTGGTTGTGTTGGTATTTCTTCTGGTTTAGTTTTTTCTATAGTGATACTAGTGCCGATAATCTTTGCAATATAAACTACTTTCATTATTTCGTTGTTTTTTGTAACTTTGCCTGTGAAGGAATAAACAGAACCGTCTTTACTATCGTCAACGAATCTGCCAAAAAGATTTGTAGAAATTTTATCTCCGTTAGAGTTTTCTGCTTTACCAGAAATTATTATGAATCTGCCATCACTTAGCAATGTTCCTGTAGATCCACTAGAAGCAATATAATCATCATTTGAAATTGATGTTACACCATCTTGGAAATTTATTTTCATTCTTCCATTAGCAAGATTGCCTGTAAGAAATTGAAAGTCTAATCCTGAATCTTCAATTGAATCCGCGGTAACAACAAAACCATTTCCTTGAAGTAAATATACACCATCAGGAAGAAGTTTAGCATCTGCTTGTTGTAAGGAAACAAAAAAAATCCCTATAACAGAAATTAATAATAAAATAAGAAATTTCATCATTTAACTAAAACCCAAAGTTGTATATAATTAATGGTCTAAAAAACTTAAACCGATAAGACGATTCCTAACTGTTTATTTTATGAGGTCTAGGAATTTGGGAGATTAGGATTGGATCCAAATTGTTGTATCATTGCATATTCGACAAATCCACCAACAAGGAGAAGTGCTATGGCTATTCCTACTTCAATAGCGGTTATTCGTAGTTGTGGTTTTATTGGGTTTTTTTTAATTATTGTATGAATAAGGAGAAAACTCCTTGACATACCTAGTGAGTATGCGGCAAGTTCCAGCACACCAAAAGGTGAAAGAAAGAGCACAGCTAGAGGTGGAATAGTTTCAAGAGCGGGGTTGGTCGTTACAAGCGCACTAAAAGCAAAGCCAGTGGACCATGCAGCAAATACACCCCACATCGCACCAGCTCCTGGAATAAACATTGGAAGCCCTATCGATGAATTGTGTAGAAATATTCCAATTGCATCTATTCCTTCAATTGATAATTGAAAATCTTTGAGGAACTCCATTGCGTCTTCGTTAGAAACTACCATTTCAGCTCCAATAGAATATGCACCACTGAATATTCCTATAAAAATAAGAAATGTTAATGCTCTTTTTTTTCTTGTCATGTTTTTATTTTAAAACATATCTATTTGAGGGTTGGCTTGAGCAGATTTAATTAAAAGTTCTATTATCTGATTTTGATGAATGAAAATGCATCCTCGGCACTAAAATATGCGCTAAGTAAGGGATTCCAAATTCACCCAGATGCGTTTAAGATTCTAGAAGAAATTGAATCAAATGAGTTGGAGATGATAATCAAGCGTGTTGTGCGCGAAAAAGCAAAACAGAGTTTGTTTTTGATAAATCAAAACGATCTGAAGATGTTTGTTGATTCAGATGTTGATGAAAATATTGAAAACAAACATGAGATTTTGTCAGATCCTACAAAGAAAATCACATCAGCTGAGGGAATTGATGGTTTTGGGGCTCTTTTTGCTAATAGATATTCAAAACTTTTAAAGATAATATCTCAAAGAGCGCAGGCAAAAAAACTAATCCAAATAGAAACTGTAAAGGCGGGCAAGCCAAAAGAGGAGGTCTTTGTAGGTGGACTTCTCATGGACCGTAAAATAGATCGAGATGTTACAAAATTAATTGTTGATGATCCTAGTGGGTCCCTTGAAACATTAGTTTTTAACAAAGACATACAGTCAGTTGCAAACTCCCTTTTGGTAGACCAGTTTATCATACAAAGTATTACTAGTGGAAAAAATGGTGGTTTTATAACAAAAGAGTTGGTCATTCCAGACGTACCAGAACATGTAACAAATCGTTCCAAAACAGAGACCTATGCTGTTTTGATATCAGATTTGCATGTAGGTAGTAAGTATTTTATGGAGAAGGAGTTTGGGGAATTTGTTTCTTGGCTTTCAAGTCCTGATCCAATCGCTAAAAAAATTCGTTTTGTTTTGGTGTGTGGAGATGTAGTAGATGGTGTTGGAATATTTCCAAACCAAGACAAAGAGTTGCTTTTAGTAGACATTAGTCAACAAATGGCAAAAGCTGCACAAATGCTTGATAAAATTCCAAAACACATCAAAGTCTTTATCATTCCAGGAAATCATGACCCTGGTCGCAGGGCGCTACCACAACCTGCCATACCTGAAAAACACAATTTGGATTTGTGGAATAGAGAGAATTTTTTCATGCTTGGAAATCCATCGTTAATTGCATTAAACGGGGTCAAAGTTTTGATGTTTCATGGACAAAGTTTGGATGATGTTGTTGGAACTACACCTGGTCTAAGTTATTCTCAGCCTGCTAAGGCGATGAGAACATTGCTAAAAGCTAGACATCTAAGTCCGATTTATGGTAAACGAACCCCCATAGCCCCCGAAACAGAAGATATGATGGTTATAGATGAAGTACCAGACATCTTTCATTCTGGCCACATTCATGTTGTAGATTTGGATATGTATAAAGGAACTTTGATAGTAAACTCGGGAGCTTGGCAAACTCAGACTGCATATCAAGCAAGTGTTGGAATTACTCCAACGCCTGGAATTGCAGTTATTGTAAATTTAGCGACACTCAAAGTTTTTACGAAAAGTTTTGTAGATTAAATTAGTTTATTATTAATTATAAAACATCGATTAAAATAAGATCGTCTTTGAGTGCTTTTTTTATAACATCGGGTTGAATTGTTAAATTGTATTTTTTTGTCCTGCCATGCATGCCCTGATGAATTATTTTGCCTGTTATTAGGCCTGAAAGTTCAATGTCCCCTAGAATTTGGGTTACTCTTCGTTGGGTTATCTCTTTTTGTCTGATTGCCTTGCAGAGTCCTTTATAGGTTTGATATATCTCTCCTGTGGAGGAACCCTTTGCTCTCATTACTGCAATAATTAGTAATTTCTCATGTAATGGATAGGAGTTTAAGGCTGTAGTTACTTTGTCTTCCTCCATTTTTTGTGAAGCTCTTCTAATGTGTTCTTCTGTAATTGTGGTGGATTGTTCTCTTTCGGTCAGTTCTCCAGCTACACGTAAGAGATCAATAGCACGTCTAGCATCACCATGCTCTTGCCCAGACATTGCGGCACATAGGTTTAACGCTGCAGGTCCTATAGCATTAGGTATGAATGCTAGTTTGATTCTTTCTTGTAGAATTTCTTTAATCTGATCTACTGTATAGTTTGTGAAAACAATTTCTTCTTCACTAAGGCTGCTAATAACCCGAGGATCTAATCTTTCTTTAAATGTTAAATCGTTTGAAATTCCTATTATTGTTAAGAAACCACTTGAATTTTCTAATCTGGTATTTGCTCGTGTAAACATATAGAAAATGTCTTTTTCTTGTTTTTTAGAGTCTGGTTTTACAAGGGAATCGATTTCATCTATTACAAATATTGTTTTTAGATTGTTCGTTCTTATTCGTTCAATTAATTTGTTAAACACTATGCTAATTGATAACCCTGTATGTGGAATTTTAAGTCCTAATTGTTCTCCAAAACTCACTAAGAGACCATAAAGTGTTGTCTCTTCTTTGGCATTAGAATAAATCCATTTTATTGGAAAAGATTTTAGTTTATCGTGATTCTTTATCCTCTCTAACATTTTTTTTATTATCAGTGTTTTACCTGTTCCTGTTTTGCCATAAACAAGTAGGTTTGATGGGTGAGATTTTTTCAATAATGG
>JBGOUS010000105.1:0-4383 GCA_041477675.1 Nitrosopumilaceae archaeon | reverse complement strand
GCAAATCCATGAGATGAAATTCTTCTCATTTTGTGCATAGAATGAATTGTCTGTCTTTTCTAGCTGTTACATACACGTCATTAATTAGCACAAAAAGAATTTTTATTTTCATGGCACGAATAATGATTGTAGACGATTCAGATATAATCAGAATGTTTTTAAAAGATCTCTTAAAAATTTGTCATCATGATGTTGTAGGTGAAGCAACAAATGGAGCCGAGGCAGTTGAGAAATTTAACGAAACCCTTCCTGATGTATTATTGTTAGACATTGCGATGCCAAAAAGAGACGGAGTGTCTGCGTTAGAAGAGATCTTGTCTATTCATCCAAAAGCAAAAATCATCATGATAACTGCAAATGACAATGTCAAGACAGTCATGCGTTGTTCTGAACTAGGAGCAATAGCTTATATCGAAAAACCATTTGATTTGGACAGGTTACAAGCTGCCCTTTCGGGAGCACTTGAGCAATACACACCAGTCTCAAATTAACTGGCAGATTCATAATTAATTTCACTAATCAACACACAAGAAAGATAAAATAATTGCTGTAACATGGTTTTATGGCAATTGTAAATTTCTTTAGTTTTTTATTTAGTGCCTTCTTGTCTTAATTTCTCGATTATTGCCATTATTTGGTTAAACTCATAGGGTTTGTAGATTACATCTGTTGCTTTTAGTTCATCCAAAAGGCGTGAAGTATCTGCGGTAAGATCTGCCGTGATCATTATTATTTTAGCCTTGGAATCCATCTTACGAATGTTTTCTAACCCATAAAAGCCATCATAGTTTGGCATCATCACATCAATGAAAACAATATCTGGTTTTAATTTTTGATACAATTCCACAGCTTCCTTTCCGTCATGACCCTTACCTAAGACCTCAATCCCTTTTATTTCCAGAAATTCAGCTAGCAATTCAGCTGAATCAGGATCATCCTCAATTACGATAACAGTTGTGCGTCTGGTAGCTAGACTACTCATTTGTAAACAAATCCCTTAATGGGATCGCATATTTTGAAAAAATCTAGATAAATAGAATTTGTGTAATTAATCCTGACACACTCTAGACTATCGTTTTCTTCCATACGAGAAGCTCCAAAGCCATCATGTACAAACTTAAACTTTTTTCAAGATCAAAACCACGTAAGGGGATGAATGTTTTACCCAAATTCATACTCATAGTATTTGGGCATGGTATAACAATGCTACGCTAAATTTGTTAATGTGGTTTGTAATATTACGCTAGTCAACAAAAATCTAACATAAACTTAATGATATTCTCAGTAATAAAATACCTTCAAAATGAAATGAAAATTTTACACAAAATGGTATTTGGTTTAGGGGGAATTATTTCCTTAATTATTATTGTTGGCATATTCTCAATATTACAGATAAATAGAATTGCTGATCTAATAACAGATGACATACCAAAACTGGTTGATGAAAGTACAATTTTGATCATATCCGTAGTTTTGATTTCTCTTGCTATTGCAACTGTTTTTGGATTAATTACCACACGCTCCATTACACAACCTTTGTTTAAGCTTAGGACTGCAGCCAACAAATTGGCAGGAGGAAAGCTAGATGAGAAAATAGGGACAATTTCTGATGATGAGTTTGGTGAGCTAGGCGGGGCCTTCAATGACATGTCCACCTCGCTGAAAGGAGTAATTAATCTACTTTCCCATACAGAACAACGATACCATAGTCTCTATGATGATTCACCAGAACTTTATCGTACCATAAACACTGAAGGAATAATTCTTGATTGCAACCAATCTTATGTAAATTCATTAGGATACACCAAAGATGAGATTATAGGAAGTTCCATATTTGACCATGTGGCAGATAACAGTGCAGGCGATCTAAAGAGTTCCTTTGAATCCTGGAAGAGAGAAGGACATGTTACAAGTAGAGAGATTTGGTTTAAAAAAAAAGACGGAAGTGTATTTCCAACTCTTCTTAGTGCCAGTAACTTGTATGATGAAAATGGCAAATTAATTGGAAGTAATACTGTAATACGAAACATGACTGAAGTTTTCAATGTTAAAAAAGAGTTGGAAGAACAAAAGATGAAGAGACTATCGGCAGTTGGTGAATTATCCGCTCGTATAGCACATGATTTGCGAAATCCACTTGGTGTGATAAAAAACACCATAGAAATAATAAAAATAAAAAATCCTGCAATGGATGAAAAAAGCAAAAATGATTTATCTAGATTGGATAGAGCGGTGATAAGGATGAGTCACCAGATAGACCAGGTGTTAGACTATGTAACTCCAAAACCGCCAAGCTTTTCCAATAATTCTTTGATTGGAGTCATTCAAGGAGCACTTGAAAGAATGGTAAAACCAGATAGCATAAAAATAAATTTACCTAAAAACGATCTTATTCTCGCATGTGATGGAGAAAAGATAGAAATTGTCTTTGCAAACTTGATAACAAATGCAATTCAGGCAATGAAAAATAATGGTGAAATCACGATCAGAATAAGCGAGGAAAGTGATAATGCCTTGATCGAGGTTGAAGATACAGGGCCGGGAATTTCGCCTGAGAATATGTCAAAAATCTTTGATCCTCTCTTTACAACAAAACAGACTGGCACTGGTCTTGGACTGGTGAGCTGTAAAAGCCTAATAGAGCATCATGGTGGAACGATACATGCCAAATCTGAACTTGGAAAGGGCACCACATTTTTTATAAAATTGCCAAAATCGCAAGGATAATGCATTTTTTTATAGGAATACCATGTAGAAGGTCCTGAACTGAAATTGTGTTATTGCAACAGTAGGTCTTACAAGACTTGAATCTTCAGTGAACTAAAACCGGCGAGACTGATAAACCATAGATGAGTTTCAGGATTTTCAAATGAATGTTAAATTAGTGTGTTCTTGTATTATGTTAGAGTTCTAGCAATTTTAATTTCTTCTAATTTATTTGGGTTTGTAGTTTAGCTATTTTGGTTTCCCACTGATTTTAAACCACGTACTATGCCTAATATTGTGTCTGAATCAGCTGGCTTGTAGACGATAACTGTTGGTTTCAGTCTTTTTAACTTCTCGTTAGTACCTGATGACGAATCAGCTGTCACCATCATCACCTTAGCATCTGCATCAATTTCCCTTATCTTTTCTAGTGCATAAATTCCATCATATTGTGGCATCATGATATCCAAAATTACTAGTTCAGGCTTTAATTTTTGATACAATTCCACAGCTTCTTTTCCGTCATAACCAGTTCCCACTACTTCGATTTGCAATATTCCTAAAAGATCACAAAGTACATCCACCATGTCATGATCGTCATCTATTACTATTGCTGTTTTTATCTGATCATCTGTAGGGTTAGACAACTCGATGCATCAACTCAATGTACAGGATTGTTTGCTCTCTTTATAATTACTGCATAGTCTTTATTCTCTATCTTGTCTGTAACAATTATCTTTTCCAAAAGTTCATACCCTGCATATACAGTTAGCTCCGTCATAGAAAAAAGTACGACCTCATCAATATTTGCATATTTGTAAATTACTACGGCTAAATTGATAAAACTGGTTATACGTTATGTTTGCCAAAATAGCAAATATAATCTAGTTTGGAAAATTGGTTTGATTTTAGAACCAATGTTAAGAGATAAACGATCTGCGTTTAAAAACTGCACTTGCCAAAACCTCAAAGAATTACCAGAGCCTCCAACCTGTTTCAATCTTTGATTTACCAGTATCAGATTTCAAAAGGTTTTTTCTTGAATAGTAATTTTGCGGTCCAGATTTAATCAGAACCGAGTCTTACAGATCTCAACTCAAATTTTACGGCGATGAATCTTATTTTCTCCATTTGTTGTCCTTGAGTCTAAACGGTATCAGACCTGAGGCAAATGGAAATATTGTTATCCCTAGTATGTAGATAGGCAACCAATCAAAAGGATTCACCGCAAAATAATCTGCCACAACAAAGACAGTCCATCCCACAATAAACATCAAAAGAAAATGCTTGAGGATCTTAGGATCAAACGGACTTTGTATGAATCCATTGGACTCTTGTATCATTTTTTGTTGTTTTTTTATCAGTGATGAGACCCAAAAATAGATGCCCAAGAAAAACCCAACTCCACCTAAACGCAATGCAAGCAAAAGTTCTTCATTGTGAATAAAATGACTTACAAGTGCGTTTGTTAATCCAAGACACCCAGAAACAGCAATCAGTATTAAAAGTATTTTTTTCTCTTTCCTCAAGTTGCTGTTACCTAATTAAAATTCTAAATTCATGAAATTATAAACACTGCGTGCCAAGTTTGGAAATAGCGATCAAAACCCTAGAACTTTTTTTTGAAAAGTACAGATGTACTCGATGACCCGTACTCCAATAATCTCTATCTCTTTT
>JBGOUS010000074.1:0-5380 GCA_041477675.1 Nitrosopumilaceae archaeon | reverse complement strand
TGCTTGGAACGCCAATTGTTACAATTCAGCTCCCGATATATAATGAAAAATATGTTGCTGCAAGACTAGTTAATGCAGTTTGTTCTATGAACTACCCGAAAGAAAAGATGTGTATCCAAGTGTTAGATGATTCAGACGATGACACATACAGCATTTTAGAAAATCTTGTAAACGATTATCAAAAAAAAGGATTTGATATAACTCATATTACAAGAGAAAATAGGAAAGGATACAAAGCTGGAGCTCTTCGCAACGCTATGAAATTTGTAAAAGGAAATTTTGTTGCCATATTTGATGCTGATTTTATTCCACCACATTGGTTTCTGGAAAAAGCAATTCCATATTTTTCAAAACCTGAGATAGGGTTGATTCAATGTAAATGGGGTCATGTGAATGAAAAATATTCAGCACTGACACAAGCACAGGCACTTAGCCTTGATTTTCATTTTCTTATAGAACAAAAAGCAAAAAGTAATTCACATCTTTATATGAGTTTTAATGGAACTGCTGGAATCTGGAGAAAAGAATGCATAGAAGATGCAGGTGGATGGCACACTGCAACACTTGTTGAAGATTTAGATTTAAGCTATAGAGCTCAGATGAAAGGTTGGAAATGTCTTTTCTTGCCAGATATTGTCGTTGACGCAGAGCTTCCTGTACAAATGAACGCAGCGAAAAGGCAGCAATTTAGATGGGCAAAAGGGTCGATCCAGTGTGCTATTAAATTACTAGGCGATGTAGCAATAAAAAAAATCCCATTTGATACAAAGATTCAGGCTTTTGTACAACTAACCAGACATATAGTACATCCACTTATGCTAATTCAATTCTTAATACTTCCAATATTGTTATCTGCAAAATTCAATCTATATGCTGTTAGTATATTGCCATTGTTAACAATAGTAGCATACCTAGCAATGGGACCAGTTGTATACATCATGATAATACGGAACTTGTGGATGCAAAGCTGGAAATCAAAAACATTGGCGTATCTTTATTTGATATTCTATTCTGCTGGTATGTCAGTAAACAATACGGTTGCAGTCTTTGATGCCCTTCTTGGAAAGAAAAATGAATTTCTTAGAACTCCTAAATATGGAATTATAAACAATGCAGATGATTGGAGAGATAAAGCGTATAATCTTCCATTCACAAAAACTATACTACTTGAGATCTTTTTTGGGGTTTATGGCGTATTGGCAATATTCATTGCAATTTTCTCAGGAAATCCTATATTTGCGCCTTTAATTGGGCTTCAGACAATAGGCTTTTTTTACATTTCATACCTTAGTATATCTCATACAACATTTAAAAAGAACAAATCGCAGTCGTTACACAACAAAACAAAGGCAGAGAAGATGGCAAACGTATACTACAAACTTGCAATGGTGGGGATAATCGGCTTCATTTCTTTTGGAGCTTTCATGGCTTATTATGGATACCAGAATGAGGTTTATCCATTGGATCAATCACGAGGTCTTTTAGATAGAATTCAGACAACAACAGATACGCAAGTAATTATTCAATATCTCAAAACCATCGAAATTCTTCTGCCGCAAGAAGGAAACCCTGTTTGGATATTTCCAACGGACACAACTGATTTTGGTTTAATCCAAAAAGACCTTGATAACATGATAACCAGTGTAGAAAAGATCTCATCTGTTCCACAGGACAGCTCTTCGTTTCATACTGGAATGATAGACATACATGATAGAGCAAAGGAACTAAGACTTCATCTTTTGGATGCAACTCCATACATGTACGTTAGTTTTTCAAACATTGTTTTCAGTTCTCTGTGGATAGCAGTAATAATGGGAATCTTTGCTATGTTAAAAAGAAAGAAAGCCCGTCTAAAATCATACGAAATGTCTGATGAAGTTTAGGATATCCCAAATTCCTGTCTTACTTCATCAACAGCACGAATTCCAAAAAGATCTCTTACTTGTTCTATTCTAAGAGACTCTTTTACAAGATCACGCCCAAGCTGAGTTATTAAAAGTTTAAAAACATCAGTAAATCTTATCTCCCATCTGTCAGCACAATCTAAAATTTTGCTTACACTCCACTGTTTTACATCCTGAGGAAGTGGGATTTTTTTCTCAGCCTCTATTGAAAGTCTGTCAAATAAATTTACCATGTCCACTGTTTGTGAAATCATCTTTTCAAGATCATCTAAAGTACCATACTTTGATTCTGAATGCATACGAACATTTGATTGAAACTCTGACAAACGCAATAATCCAATAACTTCTCTTGATGTATTTTGAGCAGTTTTATGAGTTACACTTCTTAGCTCCTGTAGTTCTTGGTGTATATCATGTGCTTTTTTATGGAATTCCGATGTGGCGGATGCATTTCGATTTAATAATTCAGACAAATCAGATATTTTTTCATCGATTTGTTTAGTCCTTCCTATGACATTTTCCTTAAAATTAGCGAATTCCGTGCTAACATTTCTAATATCTGCCACAAAAGTTCCAAATGAATCAGTTTTTCTTACAAGAGAACCCAATTCTATGCCTACATCTCTGATGTCAGAACCCATATTTACTAGAGACTCTGTTTTTGATGTTACATTCCCAATTTCCTGTTTTAGATTCGTTATGCTCTCTTCTAATTTGAAAATCTTTTCAGCTTTTGTAGAAACTTCATCTATTTTCTTTTTTACCTCATCAAACCCGCTAAAACTTTGCAAGGATTCCGTCTTAATAGATACTTTTTTGACTTCATCTTGAATTTTTTCTGCTTTATCAGAGACATGCATTATCATCTTTGTATTGTTTCTAATTGAATCAAGACTATCAGCTACGCTTTGCATTACCTTGTTCACATCAGGAAACGATTCTTGTTTTTCACGGATCTTATTTACTTGTTCTTGAAGACGACCTGTCTGTTCATTGACCTTTGCTATAATATTTGAATGAGCCTTTATTTGACTGAGGCCAGAAAACAGTTTTTGTGTGTCTTCTTCAATAATATTTATCTGTCTTGCATTTCGTTGAATTTGTTCTAATGCTGAACCAACTGAATCTATCATGTTTTTTAGTGAAATGAGGATCTTTTGATTTTCTGCAAAAATCTTTGACATGGATTTAACTTCATTGGCTAGAATTTTTGTTGCATCAGAAATCGAATTCATTTTTTTCAAAACGTCTGAGCTGGAATCTCTTTTTCCTTTGACTGTAATATCACGACTAGATTTTTTTGTCATTTTACATTAGTGCAAAGCTAACTGATAAAAAAGTTCGTATTTAAAACAGTTTTTAGAAAAAATTATCCAGAATTAGTTGTTAACTACTTCTGGATCATGAAGGACCTCGTGGAAAGTTTTTTGAACTAAACCGTTTTCAGTCTCAATGAACTGTTTTGGACAAAATTCGCAGGTTAGCATGAAATACGGTACAATACGGTACTATTAACAATCAGGTAACTGTACAATGACCTTCAATTAACTTCTTGGTCAGATACCCCAGAGTTTCTCTCATCACTAAATCAGCTAACTCTATCATCATCCCATGATCGAGCAGAAATGTCAGTATTTATGCGTAAAGCTATTGAATAGGTAAGAATCTTTCACTAAATTGTTGTAGCAGACTACACATGGTCTTAAATAAAATTCAAGAAATGAGACGCAATGGAAGGCGAGATTCTCAAGAAGGTTTCCTCCTCTGGTTTAATCGGAATAAAAAGAATAGAACTAAAAAGAACCTTTGGTAAAAACTGCGAAAATGTACTCGAAAGTCTAATTGAAAAACAAGAAATCATTGTTGAAAAAAAAGGTAACGCATATTTTGTTTGGACTAAAGAAAATTATGTCTCACAACTATCTCAAAATGATCCTAAATTCAAACTGGCATTAAGCATAGCCACAAAATTAAATAATACTAAATCTGAGATAACAAATCAAATACATAATGTACAAAATACGATACATGTATCACATCAGATAAATCCTAATATTGATTTTAAAATTGAATTTGATAAATGTCTAACAGAATCATCAACATCTATAGGTTGGATGCCATTCTCGCAAATAAGGAAAAAAATATGTGAATCAAAACATATTTCAAGCGATCATTTTTACACTCTAGCTTCAGACCTTGTAGAGAAACATAGGGAAAATTATGAAATCTCTTCAGGAGGCCAAGAGGGCATTATGATGCGGGGATTAGTGCACGGTTTTGTGAGGAATATCTAATGTACGCATACGAATTAGACATTAATCCATATCCTAGTAGCCCAACTCCAACAGAAAAGGATGCTAGAATACTTGGTGGAAAAAGACACAAAGAAGCAAAATCAGCTATCTTAGAATGTATTAAGGAACTATCACAGAAAGTATCAAGCAGAGACTCAAACGGTGGAGATTTTAGAGTAATTACACTCATTCAGGATGTAGGTTCCGGTAAGACACATCTAGCTTTGCATATACAAAATCTACAAAGTAGACACAATACTATTTGCACGTTCCTTGATCTTTCTACAATATCTCCAAAAACTATGCTCAGTCTCTATAATGCACTTGTTAAAGGCTTTGAAGACGAATTTTTCATACAACTTAGAACAAAACTCCTAGAGTATATCAGAGACAGGGCAGAACAAGGTGACAATTCAGCAAAAAAGGCATTAGATTATACTTTCATAGATAGACTCTCGGGTATTACAATACGACAAGAAGCAGAGGATATAATTTCAGGAAAAAAAGTTGTGTCTGTTGAAAATTTAAAAAAATTCCTAATACGATGGTTCAATCATTATGAATTAACGATTATTACAAATGTTATAACAAATTCTTTTGATTCCGTAGAAAATTTAGAAGATTTGCTTGGCAGAATGATTGCAATATCTAAATTAACACATAGATTTCTTGGTAAAATTGTTTTGTATGAAATAGATGAATTTGATGGAAACCATGAATCAATAGAATTTGTAAAAGCTATAATCAATGCACATATTCCAGCATCTGTAATTTTGCTCATTTCAACACCATCTGGTTATGCAGAAATTCAAAGCACGAATGCATCAGTTTTTGATAGATTAGAAAAAGCAAATTATAAAATTGATCTCGCAGGTTCAAACTCTGTAGACGAGCTTTCAGAAATCGTTTTAGAATATATCAAATACAATGATAAACAAGGGAAATTCAAACAACACGCACAAGAAGATCTTACAGAAAAAATAAGTGTCCTTTGTAATGAATTTCCAGAATTTAGAAATGTACGTTCTATCATTAATATCCTATATCATGCGATGGAAAAATCACAAGAGCTTAATCTAACAAAGATCGATGAATTTGCTATCGATGAAACGATAAAACAAGTATATCCTGGTTTGAAGGTGCGGGGTAGCGTGATGGATGTACCAATATCGGATTTTATCA
>JBGOUS010000180.1:0-3003 GCA_041477675.1 Nitrosopumilaceae archaeon | reverse complement strand
ATATGATAAAATCGCTGATAATGTAATGGAACCGTTATCTGTTGTGACATTGATTGTTTTTGGTTTGTTGTATTTGAAGACTGGCAAGAGGATATTGAGATGACTGTGGAGTTTCTTTCTCTAGCTACTCCTACGATAGTTCTTCTCTTTGCAGCACTAGCAATTTTTGGATATCTTGCAATACGCTCAAGAAACGTGAAAAGTTTTCAATTCCAGATTTCCATAATTATTCTGGTTTGGATAACAAGTGAAATTACAGGAAATTTGATAGAAAGTTCTGCGCTTAACGCAGGTGTGCCTAGAGACCTTGGCTTGTGGATCCACTTGGTATCGATGACAGCTATTAGCGTTACCTTTTGGCTGAGATTTTATTATTCAAAAAGGGCTGGACGAAGATTCATTGATGAGGTATCGAGCTGACGAGACAAAAAAAATAGTGGCTATAATTAAGTTCTAACAAACAGAGTATTATTATTCAAAAAGTGAGATTGGAGATAAGTGATGGGCAAGGCCTTGACAGTTTGGACAAACTGTAAATGAATCAAATGAAAAACTTTCGATACTTCTATTACGAACCTGTTACCTCACTATTCAAGCATTGAAAAGTGATCTCCCAGATATCGTAGTGAAAGACATCATGACAAGGGCCCTAATATCTGTAAACCCTTCAACAACAGTTTACCAGATAGCAAAGATGATGGAACAGGGAGGATTTGGCGCGATAATAGTGAATGATGACAATAACATCCCCAAAGGAATAATTACTGATCGAGATTTTGCAATAAAAATTGCCGTACATAAATATCCTTTAGATACACCAGTCAATAAAATAGCATCATATCCTTTACAAACAATTAACTCAGGGGAGTCGATTTTGGTTGCAGCTGATCTTATGTCCTCAAAGAAGATTAGAAAACTTGTAGTATCTGATGATGGTAAAGTGGTCGGAATAATTACATCAACAGATATCGTAAATCAATTAGCTAAAATGAAAAATATCAATTAGATTTTTCTAAAATCAATATTAAACTAATTTTTGAAATTTGGTCAGATCTTTCTATTTAGAAGATCGTACCATATACTTGTGATTAAAATCATAAGAGTAGATGAGCAGTTTAGAAACTAGGCTAATTTCTTACAACTTGGATTTTATACGTAGCAAATCTTGCTCAAAGTATCCTTGACTGTTGGTATATTTCGTTTTTGTCTAACCTATCGAGTCTTTTTAGCGCAAATGCAGCTGTCTCGCTGACATACGGGATTGGGTCTTTTAGTGCTTTAGTCATCGCTTCTTTGGATTCAAAAGCCCTCATCAACGCTAGACATTCTAATGCCTCATGTTTTGCAACTCCACTCTCATCGTTTAAGGCAGTGTTTATCATATCTGGAATCTTTTTTCGCATATTTCTTGCTGCAATCTGAAAACACGCTTCGTGCTTTATTACGCAGTCAGTCTCGTTTTGTAGAATCCATGACATTAGATCAGCTATTTCATCAAAGATAGGAACATCTGGGCCAGTGGCTTCGGCTATCTCTCCAGCTAAATACACTGCATCCCATCTCTTTGAAACATCAGCATCATTTTTTATAATGTAAATGCATCTGTCTAGCCGTTCTCGTGGGGCAAGATTTCTTAGATTTGTTTCATCCAATACATCAATGGGCATAAGGCTTGACTGGAAAGAGAATCACTAATAATATTTCTCAAATTATCATCATTGATAATGCTAATTATAAGATCAGCTAGTTGTCATTTTATCATGAATTTGCGCTAGAATTAATTGAGCCTTTTCTTTGTTCTCAAAGGATTCTATTTTCTTATCCATTATGGAATCTATTTCAAAGCTTTTATCCATCAAGACATCGGCCACATGGTCATCAAGAGTACCATTACCTATCAAATAATATGCAAATACCGTATTTTTTTGACCAATCCTGTGCAGTCTGTCCTCTGCTTGCCTGTGAATTGCGGGACTCCAATCAAGTTCCGCAAAAATTACATATCTTGCGCGATTCAAATTTATTCCCACGTTTCCAGCTCGAAGGCCTGCAATCATGAGCTTTGTTGTCCCATCCTGAAACATGTCAATACTGCGCTGTCTTTCTGCATCTGTTTGCCCGCCAATTATTGAACTAGGAGAATATTCACCAAGGTTTTTGTGTAAGAGTTCATGGATTAATTTGTGGTGACAAAATACAATTACACTTTCTTCAATTGCCATTATGTTTTTTACAAAATCAATTACATGTGGAAGCTTTGCCATGCCAGCTGCGTATCTCTCTCGTTGTATTGCTCTACGGTATGAAGTGGATTTATCAAAAGCTGTTTTTGCTTTTGTTTGTTCTACCTGCAGAGTCTTCCATATGTTATCAAGTTCTTTTCTGTAATAACGAATATCAACGTCAATAAATTCCCGATATCTCACTTTTTCCTTGAGTTCTTTTAATACATCAGATTTTGTGCGCCGTAACATTACATGTTTTCTTAACTCATTACCCAAGCTTTCACGCTTTTTTTCAAGAACAATTGCTCTTCCTCTTTGATCTACATAACAAAAATATTCACAAAATTCTTTAAAACTTCCAAGCAGTCCTGGCCTTAGTATTTCTACAATGGGCCATATTTCAGATCCGTGGTTATAGATAGGAGTCCCAGAGAGTCCGATTTTATACTTTACAGACTCTAATGCAGCAAGTTTTTTTACAGCAGCATATTTTTTTGTAGACTTGGAACGCAGATACTGTACTTCATCACATACTATTGTTCTTATGTTTAATTTTGATAAATCTCCTAATCTTTTGTGCAATAGATCATAGTTGATTATATAGAAATCAAACTTGCCAAGGTCTTCAGACTTGCCTGTACGGATTAAAGTAGAGGTTGGAGATTTATTTTCTACCAGTCGTCCGTTTCTGCTCTTCTTCTTTAGAAATTTTTCAATTTCCCTTTTCCAATTAGGCAAGATAACCAGTGGCGATATCACCAGTGCAGGAAAAGCCTGT
>JBGOUS010000012.1:0-11528 GCA_041477675.1 Nitrosopumilaceae archaeon | reverse complement strand
TGTAAAACATCTCCCGTATGTCAGCAGACCCATCAATGGTAGGAAACAAAACACAAGCTTCTTTTTCATTTAATACAACAACTACCTGTACTGTCTTTCTCATTTTTCTCTCAACTAATCCTTTTTCAATGAACGCTTTGAAGCCAAGTTTTTCAAGTAATTGTTTTCTTCCCTTGAGCGATATGGCAGATTCTGAAAAAATATAGTTGAGTCTAATGCCTTTTTTTACTCTAGCAACAAGTGGATCAATGAGATCCAGCGGTACTTCTGCTAAAATCTCAAAAATATATTCATCTGCATTTTTATAAATTTCCTTCCACAGTTCTAACACTTTGACAAATCCCTTAATGTGCTCGCCAGCAGCCAATGCTCCTATTCGTTGAATAAATTTCATAGGTATGTCACCAAAATCGTGGTCTTCAAAATATTTTCTGTTTCTGGACACAAAAACGAGATCTGGAACCTGTGTACAAATCGTTTTTCCGTATGTAGTTAATTGATAATAGCCATCGCCATCTTTTTTAATCAAGCCTGCATCATCCAGTCGCTCAAAATTTCGATGTACTTCCTGTACTGTAGACCCTAATTCTTTGGCCATGGGAGAAATCTTTGATTTATGTGACATGAGATTGAACAATATGTTTAGCCGCTGTTCGCTAGCAAGTTCTAAAAAATCCCTTGCTGCATTGTTAAAGAGATTCTCCATACTTTCCATGTTTAAATTATGAATCTAAATCTTACTTGAGGAAATTATGACTCTGGCCAGTTTGAGCCACAATCAGGACATATACCACGTAGCCCATGATATCTCTCATCCTGTACAACTGTTGCTTCTAGAGAGCCACAGCTGATGCACTGCATTTTAATTTTTCCCATGTTACTTCATAACACATTTTCTATATTAGCACTTTACAACAAACCAGCTGAAGTTTCATAAGTTTAGCTGAATAGATCTTATCAGTAAATCAAGGGAACTAGAGATATGAAAACAACTTTAATCCAAGATAAAACAAAATTCTGGACAAAAGAGGTACGAGCCTCTTTTAGAAAAGTAGTTGCATTTGACGTTCTTTTTTACACGTTAGGTGTAATAACTGGTGCTGGAATTATGGGTTCAATTCTACTTTCTTAGAATTGCCTTTCTTTTTTTAATTAGGATGAAACGATAACTATTCATATTCAGTGACTAGATCATTGATAAGATGACCCGCTGTAGATACTGGCGCCTGTCAATAGATGAGATCAAAAAGGCAACATACGATCCAAAAAAGGTAATCGTCTGGGAAATCAAATGTACAAGAGACGACAGTGGAGCACACTTTGCAATATTTAGTTATAGAAATGGTACACCATGGGACTACAAGGAAATTAAGGGAATTGTGTTTTATTATAACATGATTTCTCGCGACGAAGTTAACAAACTAACAGAGTTCCTAAAAGGAAAGTTTGGTGGAGACCCAAAAGAAAAAGGTGAGCGCATTTTCTTGATAGGCTCTCGTGAGATTTTTTCACCAAGCGAGATTGCGGACCTTGCAGCTGAAATTGGTTCCAAGTTTGAGACTAGTGTCGAGATTTCAGTTGAACTTGAAAACTTTACGCCTCAAGAACAGGAACAAAGTAATTTTCCTTCAAGCAAACTCTTGCCAATTCCGGGCAAGTAGATAAATATGGATTTGACCATTTTTTAGATCTCCGATGGATGAACTAAAACAGATTGGCACACATCTAGAGGAATTAAGAAAGCGAATAATTCGAATGGTTTTAGCTGTTGGAATAATTTCCTTTTTTATTCTTTCCTTTCATCTAAATGCATTTGACTATAGCGGAGTGACACTTTACTATCCGACTCCTGATCCGCTTGATAACATTGCAGCCCAAGTCACTTTGGCAATGAAAAATCAAATGGTTCCAGATTCTGTGCAGTTAATTCAAACTGCCCCAGGACAAGCCATTTTTGCCCAATTTTATGTAGCAGGCCTGCTTGGTATTGTTTTTGGAATGCCTGTAATTGTAAAAGAATTTGTTGGCTTTTTATCTCCTGCATTGGATAAAAAAGAAGCCAAAATTATCAGAAACATAACAATTCCTGCAGTTGTCCTTTTCCTTGCAGGCTGTCTTTTTTCTTACTTTTTTATTATTCCTTACATTTTAGAATTTCTTTACAAATATGGTGCAGCAAGTGGTCTTGTTACATTTCTTAATGTAGTTGATTTTATCACATTCGTACTACAATTTCTTCTAGCATTTGGACTCTCGTTTCAGCTTCCCTTGGTAATGTATGCTGTGACTGCATCTGGTATAACCGACGGAAAATTCTGGAGAAAAAACATTCGCTATTCTATAGTAATTATAGTAATCTTTGGAGCTGTCGTTACCCCCGATGGAAGTGGAATCACAATGTGGTTTGTCTCAGTCCCGATGATGGTACTGTATCTCTTAGGAATGATTTTTGCCGAACGTCGAGGTAAAAAGACTGCAACACTTAAATCTTAATCTGACAAGATCAAGGTATGGCTGGAATTGGAATGCAAGAAATAATAATTATTCTAGTAGTCATAGGCGTTCTTATATTTGGTGCCAAAAAGATTCCAGAACTTGCACGAACTTTTGGTAAAGCCAAAGGCGAATTTGAAAAAGCAAAAATCGAATCAGACAAGGAACTAAAAGAGTTCAAAGAAAAACAAGACTCAAAATAAAACAACGCTTTTTTACCCATAAACAACAAACTAGCTTGTGATTCGAAGATCTGACATTCAAGAAATAGTCGATGGATATTCTGATCTTACTGTTGGTGCACTAGGAAGTCACTCTGCACTTGAAATAATGGATGGTGCAAAAGACGAAAACCTGTCAACTGTAGTTGTGTGTCAAAGGGGAAGAGAAACTCCATACAAAAG
The DNA here is from genome assembly GCA_041477675.1 of Nitrosopumilaceae archaeon. GTDB lineage: Archaea > Thermoproteota > Nitrososphaeria > Nitrososphaerales > Nitrosopumilaceae > UBA8516. The sequence continues at coordinate 8,631 of JBGOUS010000012.1, read as the reverse complement.
ATTCTCAAGAATTGCTGACGAAATAATCATTGTAAACAAATTCAAAGACATGCTTTCTGCAAAAATTCAGAACAAACTGCTTGCATCAAATACCATAATCGTGCCACACCGTGCACTAACCGCATATCTTGGTTACAAAGGAATAGAAAACAACTTTAAAGTGCCAATATTTGGAAACCGAGCGCTCTTTCAGGCAGAAGAACGATCTCATAGAAAAAACCAATACTATCTTTTAGAAAAGGCAAGGATAAAACATCCAAAATTATTCAAATCCCCAAAAGACATCGATAGACCTGCCATAGTAAAGGTGCAGGAAAAATCCCGCAAGCTTGAAAGGGCGTTCTTTAATGTTTCATCATACTCTGATTACAAAGAAAAGACTGAGACCAAGATAAAACATGGCCTGATATCAAAAGAGGATCTCAAGATTGCAAGCATTGAGGAGCTGGTGATAGGAACTTATTTTAATTTCAACTATTTTTCCACTCCCATCTCAGATGAGGTAGACTTTATTGGAATAGAAAGAAGGCTGCAAACAAACCTGCATGACTTTAATGCACTGCCTGCAAGACAACAACTTGAAATCGATATATCGTTGCAAAACATCGAGGTGGGCCACACGCCAGCAAGCATACGCGAGTCATTATTAGACAAAGTCATATCAGCTGGTGACAAGTTTGTTCGTGCTGTGAAGAAAGAATACTCTCCTGGAATAATAGGACCATTTTCCTTGCAGAGTGTGATAACACGCGATTTGGAAATCATAGTGTATGATGTTTCATTGCGAGTTCCTGGAAATCCAATTCTTGCAACAACTAGCCCATATACAAAATACAAATACGGAACTACATTTGGTGTTGGAAGAAGAATTGCAATGGAACTTAGAAAAGCTCAGCAAGAAGGAAGACTGGCAGAAATAGTAACCTAGGCTTCCATCTTTTCTTTTAACAAGTTCTTTCTTACAAGAATTGGAACATTATAAAATGATGCTAGTGCGACCGCATCAGATGCCCGATAGTTTCGCATTACAAGCTCAGTTTTTCCAGTAAAGTACAGGTTTGCCCGCAATACGCTTCCACTTTCGTACATTTTGATTTTTACCATAAACAACTCATTTACTTCTGCAATCTCTTCAATCATGTTGTAAATGGTTGGAATCGAATCTCTGTGACCCTCCATAAAATTTGTGATATGTCTTGCTACCTCGCCAGAAAATGCTCTCATGTGGAATTCTTTTCCGTCGTCTGACCTTAGAATCAGGAGGCCTTCGACTCCATAAGGATCAACAAATCCTACATACGTTATCTTGGCATCCTCATAATCAGAGTCTTGGACTTCGTTGATCTTCACGTTTGATTATCATGGTCATTCATTGCAGATAAAGCCTTTGGCAAATACAGATACAATTTAATGTCACAAAAACTGAGTTTGGAATAATGGAAAAGCAGGTGACAATGCAACAGTCCTATCGCGCAATGATCATTGCGGGATTTTTATCAATTATGGCATCATTTTTAATCTATACCAGATATGATTATGCTGCAGTAACGCAAGAGATGACTCCGGCTCTTGAAAGAGTTGCAGTTGCGATGTATGTTGTCCTCTTTATGTCTTTTGGGGCAATTGCGTATGGATTGTATAAATTTTACAAGATAAAAATTGCACAAGGTGGAGACTCTATTTCTTCAATAATTGCTAATTCTATTAACAACAAGAGATCAAAACAAATCTTTGTTGCAATCTCCATAGGTTATGGAATATTTTTTTCACTGACATCTGGAATACTTGTATATCAACCCGAAGTAATATTTTCACAACACTATGGAGCTTTGGTCCCATCAGTAAACATCACTCCTTGCTGTGGCCCTGCAGGCTACATGCCGACAATAGTGGGATACCTAACAGAGCATGTGGGCTTTAAGATAATCCCAATCAATTTTGTTTTTCAGATTACTGTCTCGTTTCTAGTGGGTCTTAACTTTGCTCTTGCCTCAAAGGCATTTTCGATATACAAAAAAACTGGAGGTATGAGCGGGTTTGGTGCAGTTACGGGACTCTTCATAGCCTGCCCTACTTGTGCTGGAACGTTGTTGTCTACTCTTGTAGGAGCTGGGGCAGTAGGCGTCTTTACAATAGCACTGACCCAACTTCAAACTGCTTTCATTGCAGTTTCGATTCCAGTGTTACTTGTAACTCCTGTAATAATGGCAAAAAACATAAGGAAATTTACTCTTGGAAGCTGTGCTGTAGACACTAAACCGTAACTGATTTTTTCACTTCAGGCGTATTCCAATCTCCGATGTTATACCCATCGCGTCTGAGAAATTTCAGGGTAAGCTTGTAGACAAGCTCGTCATGCTCAACTGTTTCTAGAATCTCTTTCCAGGAAACTTTTCCTTCATTATCGATCTTTTTTGAAATTTGCCCTGTGATTACTTCAGCGATCTGCTTGCACTGTTCAAAAGTCTTGCCGTTTTTGTAAGCCCTTGTCCTAGTATCACAGCTATCCATGTCAAAAATTGGTTGTAGTTAAATAAAAAGTTCTTTAAATTATCAAAAAGAGCCGGAAACGTAAGAAACGTCGCATACCACTGTACATTACGCTTTAGGGTTATTACCCTGCGTTTCCGGCAAGTATCAATACATGATTTAGATATTTAACAAAGTACGGTGATTTTCAATACTGATAATTATACCTCGGTCATCGTTTTGATAAAACACATTTGATGAGTGCATAGTCTATGATTCCCTTTTGTGACGCGTCTTTCATTTTTAGCAATGATTTGTAGAGAATATTTTCAAGATACGATGGATATTCTTTCAAAATTTTGCTTTGCAGTGAATCTCTGTTCCTGATATAATAATCAGTCAATGGTTCATAGACATTTTTTCCTATTTTCTGAAGCTCGCTTATGTGGAAACCTTCTTTTGTTAATGCCGATTTGACCCTTTCTAATCCATAATGTTCTGATGACCACGTCAAAGATAGGATTCCCAGTTTCAAAAATGATGTGAAGGACTCTCTGGTTGTAACCGGAATCGCAATGACAAAGATCCCATTTTCGTTTAAGACTCGCCTTGACTCTCTGATAAAACCAGCTAGTGGTTTGAAATGCTGAGCAGATTCTAATGCAATCACTCTATCAGCGCAATTATTTGCAAGCGGCAAGGAAGTTGAAGTAGAGTTTACAAATGAGATGCCATCTTGAACTAATCCAGTATTGACAGTGTTTGTAATTCTATTCTTTAGCTGGTTGAAATTAATATTTACACAAGTGACTTGTGACAAATCATACATTGATTTCCAATGCATTGCCGGTGCAGAAAAACCACTGCCGACATCTATCACTGTTTTTGCAGAATCAAGCTCAGCTAGATTCCCAACTAATGTGCAGAGTTCACGCTGAGCTTCGGAAGGATCTTTTGTGTTTTGATTCCAAAATCCAAAGTTGAGCATACTGCCTCCAGTTGCAAGCTGCATTACAGGAGAAAGTGAATTGTAGAGATTCACTACATCCTGTTCGTTGCGTCTAAATGTCCACAAAATAACTTGGATTGGATTAATTGAAACCAATGTTGTTTCTAAATCTATTCTTGATATATACTAGTTAGATGGTTTCATTTCTTACTTTTTTTCTTAATAAATTCAAGAATTCCAGTATAATCCAAATCTCCAAAGCCGCTTTCTATGGCGTCTTGATATAACTTGTTTGCAAGTGTTGACATTGGTAAAGCTAGATTGAATTTTTCTGCAGCCTGATTTATTGTATCAAGATCTTTTTTCATCATCTTAAGAGTAAAGGTTGGTTTGAAATCCCCTTTTATCATCTTGGGACCTTTGTTTACACTCATTCCTGTCTTGAAATATGTAGAGTTTAGAATTTCTAAGAAAATTGCTGGATCAAGACCTGCTCCTCTAACTAAGGTGATGCTTTCTGACAAAGACAATGCCAGCATGGAAATCTGCAAGTTCATTGCTAGTTTCATTGCATGACCAGAACCATTTTCACCTAGGTAAAACGTCTTGTTTCCGATAGCGTCAAAAATTTTTTTATGATTCTCGTAAACTGTTTTGTTTCCTCCAACCATCACTACCAGCTCCCCGTTTTCTGCTTGAGTTGGACCTCCCATGACTGGCGTATCAAGCATTGGAATTCCATTTTCCATGTATTTTTTTGCAATATCTTTTGATGACACTGGGTTTGTCGTACTCATGTCAGCTACTACGAGTCCGTCATGTTTGCCATAGATGACTCCGTTTTTTCCAAAAGAAACGTCTTCTACTGCTAGAGCATCTTTGACTATGGTTATCACCAAATCAGAAGACTTGGCAACATCTTTTGGGGAATCAGACACTAGTGCTCCAAGAATTTTTAGCTGATCTGCTTTTTCTCTAGTTCTGTTGTAAACAGTCAGCTGGTAGCCTGATTTTAAAAGTCTTGTTGCTACGGCTTTTCCAAGCATTCCGGTTCCGATAATTCCTATCCTAGTCAACGATATGCACTGTCTTTTGCTTGGCTTTGTATTCTTTCCTATTGCAAATTAGGTCTTCCATCTGTCCACAAGTTTCATGAATCTGTCATTGTTTCTTATTTTATCAAAATCAATGTCTCCTCTAGATTTGATTCTAAATGAAAGATCCAGTCTGATTGCATGCTCAAGCAAGTCTATTGATTCGTCAAACTTGTTTTGGAGTGCTTTGGCGCATGCCTTGTGATAAAGAGTGTTTGCATGCTCTGGGTGTCTCTCCAGGATTTTGTCATAATATGATATTGCTTTTTCATAGTCTTTCAAATAATGATAACACAATCCTGTGTTTATCAATCCCAGCACATTGTTTTGATCAATTTTCAAAACAGCGTCATAACAAACCAGTGCATCATCATATCTGCCAATCCTTCCTAGGGCGTGTCCTTTGTTTAGTAAAGCATCAAGATGATTAGGGTTGATATCTAATACCTTGTTAAAGTACAAAATTGATTCTTTTGGGTTTCCTGTCTTGCGCAGGGTGAGTCCATTGTTGAATAATTCATCAATACCTTGTATTTCTTCCATACGATAGATACTCTAGGTGTGTATAAATCTGAAACTTTCTTATACAATAAAAGTAGAATCTTTGGCATGCCACTGGGAAATGACATCATAATAAAACTAAATGAAATCACAACATCTGTTTCTAACAAAAAACATCTTTCTCAAGATGATGAGAGATTAATCAAAAATGTCTTCAAAAGTATAGTTGAAGGAGGAGGAAGATATGACGTCCATGAGATAGAATCTTGGTTTGCTCTTGAAGGATCATGGAAGGACAAGTCTGTTGTTGATCGCATAATAAACATGGCGCATTACCAACAAACAAAATACGAAGAAAAAAATAACCTGAAATTTGTCTCCGATGACTGCAGTTGTGGTAATTAGAACAAAAAAATACAGAAGTTCATAAAATGCTACACTCTTATTGCCTTGAAACATGATCTGCCTTATTGCTAAATTGTAAATTCAAAATAACATGGTCAAGCAGAATAGGATATGAAAATACTAACAAAGCAAAGATCCCCTCAGGTGCTGGCGTGTATGAAATTCAGGGACGAAAAACTACTGACGGTGGATATACAAGGAGATTTGTTGGCACTACTGAAAATTTACAACAAATTTACGGAAAACATTTATCAGATATTGAAGCAAATGAAAAACTAAAGGCATTTCTGAAAGAAAAAAAAGCATTCTTTAGGTACGTGACAAGTGATGGAGAAAGCACAAGAAAAGATCTACAAAAAGGGCTCTACTTCAAATACAAACACAGCTTTAACGAATCAGAAAATCCGCCATCTGGCTCTGGAAAATACGACAAGATCAACATAACTGAAACTAACGCAGAATAATTGAATTTAGTTTATTATGTAACATGGTTACGTCAGGCTTAATACGATTTTTAACCATGTGATATAAGACATGAACGCCATAGTGCTGTTGTCCACTGAACCTTGACCAAGACATATCCCTTCCCATCACGCATGACCCAGGATGGCGTTCTTGTCATTTTTCATTTCATGAAGAGTTTTTCGTGAAAACCTATATTGTACTAAAAAATGTCACTTTGTATGACTGAGATAAGGGGGTCTATTCAGATTGATTCCTCTGTAGACAAGGTCTGGAAAGTTGTGTCTGATCTTGACAGAGAATCAAAGTTTTGGAATAACATTACAAAGACCAGAACCTTGTCAACAGAAGGAAATGTGGTAAAATATGAAATTACATTAGGAAAGGTGGACCGATGTTTACAGACTGTAACCCTTTATCCACAAGAAAAAATTCTTGCAGAATTTACAAAGGGAATAATTGGAGGCACAAAAACTACTACACTGAAACCAAGTGCTGGCGGTACCACCTTGGAAATAACTTTGGATGTCAAATTCAAAGGGATGGCAGGATTCATGTCAGGAAAACTAAACAGTGATTTTCAAGATAACACAGAGCAAGCTCTTCTTGCAATAAAATATGCATCTGAAGGCAGTACACCACAGTCGTCATTTAAGATGGAAACAAGAACCCACTGGGCCGACAAGTTCGATTCTAACAAGTAAATCTTTTAATTTACCACATGCCACCGCCGCCACCTGGTTTGTCAAAATTTTTTTGAGAAGGGTGCGCGTGAGCTTTTTTCATGTGTCTTTCTAACCGTACAGGATCATTTAGTTCCATGCCGCATTCTTTGCATTTTGTTTCAACGGCTTTTTTCTTGAAAAGACCCATGATGATAGAACAATAATACTGATATTAAAATTGAATTGTTTTGACCTACTGCAGATCTTCTTTTTTTATTCCACTGGTTTCAATCTCATATCTTAGTGGTGATGGCAATTCATGATATGCCTTGTTTACTAGAATCTTGATTTGATCATCTGGAACATTGACTTTTCTTAAAAGTATTCCACGTTGGTGTGCAAAAGCATTCTTCCAAAAGCCTGAACCGTCAAATGTTCCTATCTTTGGCAAATAGCTAGATGGCCTACCCATGTTTCTCACTCTCTTTTGCAATCTTATGGTCTCTTGCTCTGTGTTCCATCCTTGCTTTTCCTTCTGCAAACTTTTTCCTGTCTTCATCGGTTTCAAGTATCAGTTCTGGGACTGGGGTTGGCTTGCCTTCCTTGTCAAGTGCTACTGCAGTAACAAATGCAGTGCCTGTAAGGGCGCGTGTATTTTTTGTAATATCTTCTGCCTCTACTTTAATTTCAATTTCCATCGATGATTTGCTGACATAATTTAATCTGGCACTTATTATCAGTGCATTTCCGACATAGACAGGTCTGAGAAAGCTGACTCTGTCAATGCTTGCAGTAACTATGTTTGTCTGGGCATGTCTTTGTGCCACAAGACCTGCTGCAAGATCAATTTGTTTTAGGATCTCGCCTCCAAAGACATTTCCAGCTGGGTTTGCATCATGTGGAAACATGCGTACTATTACCTCTGCTTTTGTTTCATTTGGGCTCTTTGCTTTCAAAGAATTTCAGATTAGACTGGTTTTTCCCTTTTTATTTAGCTTCTTTTACTTTGTACTCTTCAAGAAAATCCCACGGTTCACCGGTTTCATTTTGTTTTAGCCACTGTGCCATTTTTTGAACCACCTCTTTTTTGGTAAACCTGCCCTCCTTTGTAGCAAAGTATTCTTTTTTTGATTCTCTAAACCTTTTGTAATCCATACCTTTCATAATTATTTATAGGGAAACTAGTAGAAATCTTCTTGCCCTTCAACCTTGGCAGCCAAATTTTTGTGCCCAATCTTGGGCAGAAAAATCACTTACACCACAAAAAGTCGTATCAATAGTCGCAAGACCGTTATCCAAAAGTGCAGAATTTAGCAATGTTTTGCCGCAGTATACTTTTGCAATCATTCTACCATAACTGCCCCAGTTTGTCCGTCATCTTCATCAACTAGTGCATTTGAACCAACAGGACAGACGCTTTCTGTAAATTCTTTTGCTTGAATGCCGTAGGTCTCATCTAATTCTGGCGTAGACGTCAATGCCAATCTGACATGTACGTCATTAACTACAATTGTATCCCCGTCTATTACTTCAACCACTTTTCCAGTAAAACAATCGGCACTTCCTTGGCAACTTATTCCGTTTTCGTTTGGTAAATAAGCAAAGTAACTTCCCTCCATCATTGCAATTATCAAAAATCCAATAGCAATGGCTACACTAATTGCTATTTTCTTTGCATTTGTCAACGCCATCTCAATTACTTGCTCGACCAAAACTTTTTCGAAAGACTAGGCTAAATCTGATCGGTATTTCCATTTTCGGCAGACGGGCTTTATAGGTTAATTTATTCCTGTTTTTTTCATGATAAGAGGAGATGCCCTGTTAGCAGAGTCAGTCCGTAGTGTGATAAGGGACAACTTGAGTAAAAAAGCTCTTGAAAAAATAGAACACAGGTTAGCTGAAAAATATCATATGTCAATACCACTCTACCTTAATGAATATCCTAAACTTGACGATGTTTTAAGAGAATATTTTGGTGCAGGCGCAGAGAAACTAGAAAAATTGATTATAGAGCACATGCATACTTTGGAGAAATCAAAGACATAGGTTGCAAACAAGTCAAACTTTGCATTTTTTTAAAATGATT
>JBGOUS010000189.1:0-2774 GCA_041477675.1 Nitrosopumilaceae archaeon | reverse complement strand
ATCTTCCAAAAAGAAGGCAGAAGAAGAATTAGAAGAAGAATTTGACGAAACAGAAATTGAAAACTTTCAGATCGAAGGTCTTGATATGGAAAAACTCACTACACGAGTCTGTAATATTGTTGCGGAACGTGGAGAGAATGGCATGCTTCAAAGCGAGTTATGGAAGAAATTAAAGCTGACAAGTAGAGATGGTTCTAGACTTGCTATTAAACTTGAACGACGCAATATAGTAAAACGTGAGAAGATTCTGGAAAATGGCAGATGGACCTATAAACTAAAGATTTCAAAAATGCCTGTAAGTACACAGACAATTGAAGCGGCACCTTGTTTAATCTGTCCGGTGGAACAAAAATGTACGCTTGATGGTGAGGTTAGTCCAAGAACTTGTCCACTAATTGAACAATGGGTCATTACTGAATTTGCCAATAAAAAAATAAAGAAATGAAATTAATTGACGCAAGACGAGATTTTTACAGAAAACTCGCACACAAAGAAGGTTATAGAAGTAGGGCTTCATACAAATTAAAAGAACTTAACCAATCATATCGCATAATTGGGCCGGGATTTTATGTGTTAGATCTTGGATGTTCACCTGGTGGTTGGACACAGGTTGCAGTAGAACTTGCAGGAAATAAGGGAAAAGTTATGGGTATCGATACATCTTACGTTGAAGAAATTCCAAATGCACATATCATAAGAGGAGACATTGAAGATGAATCTATTGTAGAATTGATTTTTAGTCATTTTGGAAGAAAAGTAAACGCTGTGATTTGTGATCTTTCTCCACAAGTAAGCGGTGCTTGGGCAATTGATCATGCAAAGCAAATTGCATTAAACTATGCTGCATCAAAAATAGTTGATCATGTTCTAGCATACAAAGGAAATGCGTTGTTCAAAGTATTTGATGGGGAGTATTCAAATGAATTTAGAGACTATATAAAAAAGAAATTTACAAAAGTTCAGATAAGAAAACCAAAAGCAAGCAGAAAAACAAGCAGTGAACTTTACTATATCTGCCTTGGCTACAATCCTTAATTTTTTAATATCTGTATAATTTCGTCTATTCTGGCATTAGTCTTAAATCCAGAAGGATTCAGGCTTGTAGGTGATGCATCTAATCCAGATTTTTGGAGGTTTTCAATTGTTTTCTCAAGTGATTTTGGGGCATCTCTCATCTTTCTTGCAATCTCGTCAAGTGTAAAAAATGAAGGAGGCATACCTATCTCCTTTTGGCATTTTAATAGAGTTTTCTCACAAGACTTGTCTATTGTAAACTTTGTATGCTCTAATAACATCGCATCTACAAACGTTTTATCATATATCTCTCCTATCCAAAGTGGTCCTGCTGATTCTGCTTTTGAGTTACAAATTTCACAAGAATTGCTTTTTTCTTTCTGAACCTTTCTATGGCCACACACTTTACAATGTATGATGTATCCGATATTATCTTCAGAGTCTGTCTTTACAAGAATCTTAACATAAGCTCTGTAGTAATGCATGTTATTTTGTACAAATAATGGTATAATCTTAACATCGAGTCTTCCAGACACAAGATGAAGACAACCAAGAATCAATCTTAATGCAATTTCATTTCCGTATTCTGTTCTTGCAGGAATACCATAGTATCTTCTTTGGCATGCATCATTGTATAACCCATGTAATACTGGAAGATCTGTAGCAGTAACTGAAAGAAGACCTCCATGTGAAGTAGCACGTATTCCACAATCAAAATATCTTGATGGTGAACCAAATGGATCAATATCTACTATTGCTCCACGATTTTCTTTCTTTGAGTGTAAGCTTAGAAATCTGCATGCCTCATTTTCCGAAAATTCGCACTTGTCCGTATTATTTAATATCGCAGAATTTTTTGCAAGCTCAAGAGCAGATGGATTTACGTCATTTATGAAAACTTTTTCCATCATTTTTAATTCATTTGCCACACGTATACTACGAGCTCCAATTCCAGAAAGGCAGTCAAGGAAAGTTTTAGGTCCTTTGAAGTTTTGTATAAATGTTGAATATGCTACGATGGAGAAATCTCTGCTCAGTTTTGCTCTTGGGTTAAAAAACGCTGGTTGCATTGGAGGTGCATTTGTCTCAAGTGACTCTTTTGGGACAAGAAGTTTTGTTTTTCCTTCTATTATTTCTACGATATCTTGCATTTGATCGATTTGCAATTTGGTTCTATTATTAGTATGTTTAAAACGATTTAATACATCTAATGTGGCAAAAACAAAATGACAGTTTGTGGTGTAGATGATGCAGGTCGGGGATCTGTACTTGGGCCTCTAGTTATTGCAGGAATATCTATTGAACGCTCAAAGATCAAATATTTGTCTGAAATTGGAGTGCGTGATTCCAAACAACTCAGTCCATCTAGACGAGAAAATCTATATAAAAAAATTATTGATATAGTGGATGACTATTATGTTGTAAAAATCTCTCCGAGATTAATAGATCAAAGTGTAAGAAAAAATCAATTAAACCACTTGGAAGCACAATACATGGCCAAAGTAATCTCGAAACTAAAACCAGATTCTTCCTATGTTGATTCGTGCGATGTAAATCCAATTAGATTTGGAAAAAAGATTTCCAAACTTGCACAAAGTGGGAGAATCTACTCCAGACATCATGCAGATAGTAAATTTGCCGTAGTCTCTGCAGCATCAATCGTTGCAAAGGTAAGCCGTGATAGAGAAATAGAAAAACTCCGAAAAAAATATGATCTTGGAAGCGGTTATCCATCAGACTCTAAAACGATGCAGTTTGTT
>JBGOUS010000194.1:0-2642 GCA_041477675.1 Nitrosopumilaceae archaeon | reverse complement strand
CGTTAGCTGTACTTAGAATATAGTTTTTAGATGGTTTGTTGAGATCGGATATTATTTGATGCGAGTAGTCTCTTCTGCTTTGATCATCTTTTATGAAATGAAAGACTGAGCGGATCTCGTCTTGGGTTGTACCTCGTGCCCCTTCATACAGAATGGAAAATGCACTTGAGATGCTGTATGGTGAAAAAAATGCGTTTTCTTGCTTTCCTTGTGCGAGGTTAGAGAACATTTCAAATCCTAACATGTTGTTTAGATTTGCAACCTCTTTAACAGAAGTAGGTTCAGGCTCACTTGGAGGTTGAGGTTTTGGTTCCCCAATCAGCGTTTTTGTTTGCGTAATTTCATCAATTTTTTGTTCCAAGTTTTCTAGTTTTTGTGGCCCTGCATTTCCATAATGGTAGACCGACTTTGTTTGTGCACCTATTGTGATGGTGGTTGTTGCAGAGGGAAGATCTGTCATCTGTGCTTCATATCTGTCATTTAATGAAAAAAAGTCGGTTTCGTAAATGTCAGTAACGAGTTCTTTGACTTTATCAGCTGGGATCTCGTAGACTTTGATTCCCATTGTCTCTACAAAATTCATCCCGATATAGTTTACAGTTCCATTTCCATAAATCAATACAGAGTAAATAGGGCAGAATCCAAAGCATGGGTGTCGTTCAAGTTTGATGGTAACATCACTAAAATCAGTAGGAATGACAGGTGTGGACCAGCTCTTGTTTGCCCAACCTCGCTCAACTAGTTTTGGTGCAGTTGCTAATTTTACACATGCTGGAGAGCCGTCTTTAGATTTTATTACTAGCTTCAACCCTTCTCTACATACAACGTCTTTTGCAACAATTCCTGACTTGAATTGTTTTAATGGAGAGTCTATTGTAACAACATCATTTTCCTTTGAAACAGATAGAGATACAATGTATTCACGGGATCCAGTGTTGTTATTTGGAAATGAAGGGTAGGGTTCAACTTTTAGTAACTTGATAGAGTATCCATCAAAGGTTTGCAAAGCAAGTTTCTCATTCTCACCCAAAGTCAGGATAAAATCGCCCTTGTCTTTGTCATTTTTTATTACATTTACATCAACTGAAACCCTACCCTGCCATATGCATACTACTCCAGTTGGACATCTGGAATCTTCTGTAACATTAGAAAATTTGATCAGGATGTTTTCTGACTTGAAAAATGCCACCTTGTCTTGTCCAAGCTTAAACTCTTCTCCAAGTTTTGGAAAAACTGTTGCGTCTGAACTGACGGGTGGAACACCATGTTGAGGATCTTCTAGTTCATAGCCTGTGGGAGCAGGTGCCTTGCCATTTACATAATAATAAAACCACACGTTATAGTTTGTAAAGTTCTGTGTACTGGAACCTGACTCTATCCAGTTCTGTAAAGTGCCTGAGTTTACCTGCTTGTCAAGCTCTAATTTTTTTTGTTCCATCCACTGTACACCTTTAAAATCATAATATGCATTCCAGAGATTCTTCCACTCTGATTTTGAGAGAGGCAGTGGTGGATAGGTGTCAATGCATGGCTTGTCTGGCCAGTCCTTATCTACCATACACTTGGCATCAGCATGATTGGCAAGCTGGAAAGATAATATGAAAATAGCTGCGATTACCAGAATTAGGGTTTTCATTTACTGTGTGATATAGAATTAGAGTTTATAGGCTTTGATTAAAACCAGCTTTAACTAAAAAAATTTAGGAAAAAAATTCATTACCAAACACTTCGCATTTAATTTTCTTTCTTATCTTTTGTAGCTTGTTTTTCTTCTTTGATTTGTTCCTTCATAGATTGTCTTTCTTCTTTTATCTTCTCTTGCATTTCCTTATTTCCACTGATATCCTTTACTGCCTTTTCTTTTTGTTCATTAGAAACTGCTTGTCCCTTTGCCTCTTTTATCAAGATCTTCATACTATCTCTATACTCTTTGAAGAGTTGCCTGTACTCTTCTCTTTCAGCCTTGTACTTTGCTCTAATCTCCTTTAGTGTTGCCTTACAAGCTTCTTGTGCCGCCTTTCTGCTTGCTTCATTATCAGCGTTTCTTACATCCTCATGACAATTTTTGATTGTGTTAACTGTCTCGGCTCTTTGATCTTTTAATTTTGCAACATGTTCATGGACAAATTCTGAGACGTATTGACCCATGTTACCGATGCTTGAAGTGCCAACTGTTGAACTGGTAGAATTTGTAGAATTGGTACCTGCCGTGCTACCACTTACATTGCCACATGGTCCCTCATAATCCCCATGAGCTAGATGTGCAGCAACTGCAGGACGACCAACTGTAATTGTATAAGCATTGGCGGGATTGCCAGGAGGTATATGACAAAGGGTTACCTTTTCAACTGATGTAGAGCTTGATAAAACTAAGAATACATCATCAGACTCTTGATTATTACTTTCATGATCACTTTCATGATCAATATCTTTTTCTGCATGATTAGAGCCCGTTGATCCTGTGGAATCAGTTTTAGCAAGTACAAATCCAGTAGAATTGACAAGCGCGCCTGCTAGAATAATTGTAAGAAGCAAAATTCCTTTTTCTTTCATGAATTGAATCTTACGATAAACAAATCTAAATGTCCACGTATGTAATAAAGAACTACTCCCCATCAATCCTACTTAATTCTTAAAAGCAT
>JBGOUS010000119.1:0-4072 GCA_041477675.1 Nitrosopumilaceae archaeon | reverse complement strand
CATATACGCAAACAGGTTTGGAATACAAGAACCAAAGGTGCTTTTTACCACAAGGGAAGTTCTTGAGATGCCAAAAAAGATGACAGAGGGAAGAAGAACCTCAGCTTACAAGTATTATGGTGTGTCATACATGCAACACAATATGATTTTTCTAAACATCAGAAAGCTGCCAGATGAAAAAGCTTTGGAAAACACCATAGTCCATGAACTTATCCACCTAAGATTCCCATATTTGAGTCATGGAAAAAGATTCAACAAGCTCGTAAGGCGTGGACTGGCAGGAAAAACATTTGCGCCTTACAAGAAAAGAAAATAAAAACCAGTCAGAGAGGGTTTATATTTACCGCAAATAGGCAAATTTAACAAATGCTCCTACAAGATTTAATGATCCCTGTAGGCGCGGCTATTGTTTCATTTGTGGTCGCCGCAATTTTTGCTCTCTGGGTTTCCAAACAACAGCCAGGAACTCAACAGATGCTTGATATCTCAAATGCAGTAAAGGTGGGCGCAATGGCATTTTTGCGAAGAGAGTTTAAAATTGTCATTCCTGTTGCCGTAGGTCTAGCAGTAATCATTGGTGCAGCTATTGGATTTTCAAACGGCATCGCCTTTGCCGTAGGTGCAGGATTGTCAGCAGTCGCAGGATTGATCTCACTAAAGATTACAGTAAAGGCGGCAGTCCGTGCAGCAAATGCGTCAGGAAAAGGGTTAGGTCACACGTTTGCCCTTGCATTTAGAGGGGGAGCAACTGTCGGTCTTGCGGTTCCTGCTATGGCGCTTTTAGCTATCACATTACTCTATTTTGTATTTCCAGATCCTATCACAATAGCTGGCGTTGGAATAGGCGCTAGCCTTATTGCCTTGTTTATCAGAGTTGGTGGAGGAATTTTCACAAAGGCTGCAGACATGGGTGCTGACTTGGTTGGCAAAGTAGAAGCAAACATTCCAGAAGATGACCCACGAAACCCAGCAACAATTGCAGACAACGTTGGTGACAATGTAGGCGATGCAGCTGGCATGGGTTCTGACATTTATGAATCATATATTGTAACTATGCTTGCTTCGTTGCTTCTTGGAGCATTAATTGGAACTCCACAAAACCTACTGTATCCAATCTTGATTGGATCGTCAGGATTAATTGCATCAATAATTGGCACTGCAACAATAGGACCAAGAAAGATGACCGATGTTATGAAACCTTTGAACCGAGCCTTTTATGTTTCTGCAGCAATAGCAATTGGACTTAATTTTGTTTTCACAAACCTGTTCCTTGGTCAGACTACACTTGCGTATGCATTGTTTGGAACAACTGTAGTTGGAGTGATTCTTGTTCCTGTAATACAAAGAATCACTGATTATTTTACAAGCTACAGATTCAAACCAGTCAAAGAAATTTCTGATTCTGCCAAGTGGGGATATGCATCATTAACACTGATGGGAATAATTCAAGGAATGCGTTCAACTGGACCATTTATGATTGCAATAGTTGTTGCACTAGGAGTTTCATTTGCCATAGCTTCATCTGCTGCACCAGATCCTTCACAATCAACAATTTATGGAATATTTGGCACATCCCTTACCGCAATGGCAATGCTAAGCCTTGCAGGCATAGTACTTAGCATAGATGCCTTTGGTCCAATCAGTGACAATGCTGGAGGAATTGTGGAAATGACTGGCATGGGAGAAGAAAACCGCAAAGTCACTGACGAGATAGATGCTGTAGGAAATACTACAAAGGCAGTTACCAAAGGATTTGCAATAGCAAGCGCTGGTCTTGCAGCACTTGCCATGATCCAAGCGTTCCAATATGAAGCAGGAAAAATATTTCACCATGCATTTGATTACAGTCTTTCAAATCCAGCAATCATAATTGGATTACTTGTAGGTGGACTCTTGCCCTTCTTTATTACCAGTCAGCTTATCGCCGCAGTTTCAAGAGCTGCAGGAAAAATGGTTGAAGAAGTACGAAGACAGTTCAAGGAACATCCAGACATTCTTACTGGCAAAGTAAAACCAGAATATGCAAAGTGCGTTGATGTTGCAACCGTAGCTTCGCTTAGAGAATTGTGGAAGTCTGCGACTCTGACAATTATTGCACCAATAATTCTTGGAGTGGTTTTAGGTCCAGCTGCAGTGGCAGGATTATTGATGGGTGCAGTTGTCACAGGAATATTCTTGGCATATCACTTGGCAAACACAGGTGGAGCATGGGATAATGCTAAAAAATATGTCGAAATTCAAGGACGTAAGGGTAGCGAGGAACACAAGATTACAATCGTTGGAGACGTCATCGGGGACCCATACAAAGACACGGCAGGACCTGCCCTAAACACGGTAATCAAATTGTTAAATACTGTAGCTATAGTGTTTGTCTCTGCATTTGTAGGGATTCTTGTTCTAGTGCATTAGACTTTTTTTTCGTTGACTACCATAGTCATATCAAGTTCGTCTATTTGCGCTTCTATAGTCTTTTTTATGGCATCGTTGTGGTCATTACAAAACTTGAAAAACCCATCCACTGTTTCAAAACATCCACAAATCCACTGGGTCTTTTTTTCTCCTTCTACAGTCAGTTTTCTATAGGTATCTTTTTTTGTATCCATCACACCATGTCAGCCAATTCGTTCTAAAAAGATTTCTGACCTTAAGTATATAGAATTTATTAAAAAAATTAAAAAAATAGTTTATGGACAACCTTCCATCTTTTGAATGAAGTATCCATTTTTGCGAATTTGGTCAGCGATTGGCTCAGGTGCGCCTTGAGTGTGACAAAATTGGCACTCTTCGGTTGTGACTTTCGAAGTATCTTCGCCGACAGTTTTCAGCCATTCTTTTGCAAACTCGATTGCTTTTTTATGATCTTTGACATCGGTAATAACATCAAAGTGCATTGTGTGCCCATCCTTTGCTTCAACATATGTATCATATACGTGAATGTCCATGTTTTTTATTTCAAGAAGGGATATTTAATTCAAGCACTAGATTTATTATGAAATACAGGATCACAATTGATTTTCCAAAAATAAAGACTATAGATTTGGAACTAGATGATGAGATGTCGCCAAAGACAGTAAAGTCGTTTCTTGATTGTCTACCATTTACTGTTGCAATAAATTCTTGGGGCGATGAGCTTTACACTAGTGAAACTCCCATTACAATGGAAGAAGAAAATGCAAAACCATTGGTGGAAATAATGGTTGTAGCTTATTGGCCACCAGGCAAATCAGTATGTCTCTTTTTTGGTCCAACGCCAATAGGAAAAAAAGGTGAGATCAAACCTTATTCTCCAGTAAATGTAATTGGTAAAATCAAAACGAGTGATAAAAAATTTCTAAAAGAAATACCAGATGGAACGAGAGTTACTTTCAGGACAGCTAAATAAGACATCAGGAGAATGCTTTGGCGGCTGTAGGGGTTGATGTAGGTGGCAGCAACGCGCTTGAGGGCAAGGCCATGCCGATAGATGACGCGCGTCAGACGATAGAGAAAGTCTTGCCTCGGGACATTTCTCCAAGCCAGCACGATTTGCAAAGAAGGCGTCTCTTTTTTCTGCGCCCAGTCGTCATTGCGTCTCACTTCAACCTGGCAGGGGTCTCGTTTTTGGGCTCTAATCAGCACATCAAATGCCAAGATGAGCCTTTCGCGGGTCAAAGATCTTAGAAAACGAGAACTCATCGAGCCGAGAAGATTTTCAAAATGGAGCAGGGTGATTTCAGGATGCCTCTCTTTCACTTTCTCGAAAATTTCTTGAGGTTTTTCTAGCGATTTTAGCGCAGCCTGATCATGAGGGTCGGAAAAATGAATCACTGCAACGCGAAGCGGGAGTTTGATAGCGGGGAAAGGGGGAGGCGCATTGGAGACAAAGGTGCGATAGTGTTGAATGCCTCGCTGCCGATAATGCCGAAGAATATGGAGATCTGCATCGGGGCTGTCAAGGCAAAGGGCGATGGCTTTGTTTTTAAAGAGGATATTTGAGAAAAAATCTTGCAGATCAAAGCCCATGAGGCTATGGGTGACAAGGCGTAAAGTTTCTGTATCGGCGTCTTCGAAAAAACTTGGAGGGAGGTGATTT
>JBGOUS010000122.1:0-4045 GCA_041477675.1 Nitrosopumilaceae archaeon | reverse complement strand
CAAGCCTGTTGATGGACCACTTCTTTGATACAGTGTAATTACAATTGGTACTTCATTTATTCCAGCCCAGCCAAGAGCTTCTGCCATGAGAGAAAATCCAGGACCAGATGTACTGGTTGAAGATCTTGCACCTGTTAATGCGGAACCAATAACCATACCAATTGCAGAAATTTCGTCCTCAGTTTGTACTACAAGTGTGGAACCAGGACGATTATTTTTCACATCAAAGACTTCGTTTGATTCTAAAAATACGCTTTCGTCAGACGCAGGTGTAATAGGGTAGTATGATTGAAATCTACAGCCACAGGCCATCTTGCCAAGTCCAGATGCTTGATGACCTTGGATTAGGATTGTGTTTGATTCTTTTTGAACAGTGGGAATAGAATATTTGAATTTTGGAAACTTGGCCGTTGCAAAATTATAGGCGTAGTTTGCGGCCTGCTTGTTTAGTTCGGCAATTTTTGGTTTGCTAGAAAAAATAGTCTCAACTGACTCTAAAAGCGGTTTAGAAGGTAAGCCTAAAAATCCAAGTGAGATAGATACAGCAAGTACATTTAACATTCTAAACATGTTCTTTACGGACGGGTTTTTAGTCTCTTCTGCCAGACTGGATAGAATGTCTTTAAAAGAAACAAGATGAATTGTAACCCCTCTGTCTTTGCACATGCCCAATAATCCTTGAACCGAGAATTCTTTGTTTTTAGAAGAAAGGCGTTCTAGCAATCTTGATTTGAATAAAGCTTCCAGCGTAAGAACTTCGTCAACTTTGATTTGTGGCAGATCAGAATCACATATTATTGCACCGTCATTGTATACGTCTTCAACATGTCTAAACAAAGTTTCGGCGTCAAATGCTACAAGTAGAGTTATACCTTCTACGTTTGATCTAATTTTTTTATCAGAGACTCTAACTGCAAAATAACTGTGTTCTCCCTTGATGTTTGAATAAAATTCTCGTTTTCCAAATATTTGTAAACCAGTTACAGCACATGCACGCGCAAAGATGTTGGCAGCTGATTCAACACCACTTCCTTGCGGACCGCCTATAACCCAGGTTATGTCTGTTGATTGCACAACTAGTCTTGCTTTTGATCAGATATTAATGGTACGATGTAATTAACCGCCAGTTGCTGCATCAAAAAGTGCACATTCACATTTATCGCGTTCACCACAAAATGGACAAACACAAACACACTTCTCTAAAGCATTTCCACATTGAATGCATAAAGCAAATTCTTCTTCATCCAAGCTAACCGTACTAGAACAAAATGTTATAAATGCTTTTTAAAGAATTTTTGTCAAAACACCATCTAACCTCTAATTCCATAGCCAACAAGAACAGAATAACAACCAAGACCACAATCCTCACATATTGGTTTCATTGAATCTTTGTCAGCACTTCCAATACAACATGGTTTTTTCTCACGTCCCATATGGTCCACTGAGAGTATTGCCCATGTAGGACAATCTACAGGAGTAGTCCCCTTTCCTCCCCAGTTCTTTTTCATCAATTCTAGCTGGCTTGTTGGATTTATGATATAGTCATCATCATATTGTTTTTTCATTGAAATTATTTCATCAACAACTTTGGTTCTTTCTTCTCCAAAAGGAAGCCAGAGCGGATCACCCTTAGCAAAAGGAGTGTGAAATTGAAACCCTATTTTATTGGAATAATCATGCCATTCTTCTGCAACATTCTTCACAGTTTTGTAGTTGAGCGAATTTATTGTCATGGTAATCCAGATGTCTTTCCAAGCTTTTTCTCCATTATTTTCAACGTAGTCCATGATGTTTTTTCTAGTCTTTTCAAAAGCTCCTTGACCTCGGATGTTATCATGAATTTCTTCTGTGCCATCAATTGAAATCCAATAAAAATAGATATCATCGTATTTTATTAAGGGAAATGTTCCATTTGTGACAAGACAAACTCGTTTTGGAAATTCTTTAATGAATAATTCAACTACATCGGGCCTCATTGTGGGTTCTCCACCAACTAGTGTAATAATAAAGACATGACTTTTTTTGAATTTATTTTCAATGATTTGTTTCCATTGCTCTACTGAAAGATCTTCGTTTTCCTTTCTGTTGAGCCACCAGTAACAATGCGAGCAGTGTAAATTACAGACATTAATTATATCAGCAGAACCATAGAGCGGACTTTTCTTGTTAAATAGTTTGAAAGCTCCAAATTTTAGAAAGAGATGAAAATAACATGGCATTTCTTGTATGATTTGCATAAAACCTCTTCCCATTATTTCCATATTCTTCTATTATGCGTAAGTATCTTAAAACATCTTTTATTATTGGGCATTGGATCAGATTTTAATTGGTTCATTAATGAGAAGTACGAAGATGAAGGTATTACTCACAAGAAAATTACATGACTTTGCTGTCAAAGAGCTAAAAAAAAGATATAATGTTGAAATTAATCTGGGAAAAACTCCAATGTCAAAAAAAGAACTTCTATCTAGAATAATAGACAAAGATGGTCTTATCTGCTTTCCATATGACATCATAGATTCTGAGGTAATTGATACTGCAAAGAAACTCAAGGCAATTAGTACCTATAGTGTAGGTTATGATCACATAGACATCAAGCATGCAACTAAGAAAGGAGTTGTAGTAAGTTATACGCCAGAGGTTTTGACACGTGCCACGGCTGATCTTACCATAGCCTTAATTCTTGCTCTCCTACGTAGGGTGGTAGAAGGAGACAGAGTTATTCGCCATAATAAGTGGAAGACAATTTTTGGTCCTTATGATTTTCTTGGAATTGATCTATATGGAAAAACTCTTGGAATTTTTGGCATTGGCCGGATTGGAAAAGCGGTTGCTACAAGGATCAAAGGGTTTGAAATGAATGTCTTGTATCATAGCAAACATAGGCTTCCAAAGAGCAAAGAAAAATACCTTGGAATAAGATACGTTAGTCTTAAAAGATTATTTGAAGAAAGTGACATTATTACAGTTCATACACCGTATACAAAGAAAACTCATGACATTGTGAATTTACAATTACTTAAGAGAATGAAGCCCACCTCATTTTTGATTAATACAGCACGTGGCAAGATCATAAAAGAAAAGGATCTAGTTTTTGCATTACAGAAAAAAATTATTGCCGGTGCTGCTTTGGATGTATTTCAGAAAGAACCCATACACAGAAATCATCCATTTGTACGAATGAAAAATGTCGTTCTAACCCCTCATATTGGTAGCTCTACAGAAGAAACTAGAAGGAAAATGGCAGAGATAGTTATAGAGAATCTGATACTTTCTTTGTCTGGTAAAAATCCAAAATTTGTGGTCAAGGTGTCTCAGAGTTGAATAAGGTCATCTGGATCCATTCGTATGCAATCTGTTCCAACTGCTTTTAATCCTGTAAGGCGTATTACTCCATTTGGAATTTTGCCATCTTTTTGTAGCTGCGTTAATTTATCAAAAAATGTCTTTTTGTGACCATTACATGTAACACCAATCATGTATTCTTCGGTTTCCATTTTAATCGAAATTATGAATTCAGGCGGCATTGGACAATCCTTTGTTTTTTCTTTCAAGGAACAGTGTTCTGGTAACAAACAAATTTCTATTATTTATTCAAGATATTAAGTTTGGGAAACGATTTTCTCAAAATTCCAAATACAATCTTTTGTACTATAATTGAAATCCAAGAATCCTTTGTCTTTTAGTTTTTTCACTATGTATGCAGAATAAGCAGGTGCACCTGTTGCTCCAGGAGAATTATAGTTTAGTATGTGGTAAGAAACTTCGCTTTCTAATTCCATAACGTCGGGTAGAAATGCACCGTCTGGAGATATTATTGGGGTTCTTATTCCTGCAGTACCTCGTTCTGAAAAAAATGAAGAACTTATTTTTGGTATGAATTGTTTTACTCTATCAATCATTACAGTTTTAGAAATAGAGCTAAGCCATTCTTTAGATATCAATGATATAAAGTCAGGATTAGAAAGTAATTTTTTTGCATTCCCTGTAATTATTTCAGATAATTTAGAGATCAGCGTTTCAGTATCTCCAATATAACCTGAAT
>JBGOUS010000169.1:0-3142 GCA_041477675.1 Nitrosopumilaceae archaeon | reverse complement strand
GTATCCAATGATATAAATTGCCCAAGATCTAGTATTGATTTGGACAATCTATATCTTCTTTTTGATCAAGATTATTGCAAGAAGTACCATATTATTCATCCTGGATTTAAGAAGGGTCTATTTGTGAAAAAATTAAAGAAATTGAATTAGGACTGGATAAAGAATTTATTGAGACAATAAGAGAACCTTCAGAAATACAACATCTCATTCACAATCTTCTAAAATCAGCTACATATGAAATACTCATATTATTTTCTACGGTCAATTCATTTCAGCGTGCAAAACAAGAAAACATTTTAGGGATGTTAAAAGAATCTGTGGAACGCGGTGTTAATGTAAGATTGTTAGTTCCAGTACAGGATGATGTGATAAAAGAAATATCAGAAAAAAAATTAAAAGAAAGACGAAAGCAAATTTACATCCAATATATTCGCAAACCTTTGCAAACTAATATTATAACCTTGATAATAGATCAGGCAATTTCACTTTCCATAGAAATTAATGATGACACCAAAGAAACTTTTGAAGAATCTACTGGACTGGCGACTTATTCAAACAGTGAATCAACAGTTTCCTCATGCGCTTCTATATTTGAGAGTCTTTGGATACAATCGGAATTGGATAAACAAAATAAAATAAAACAGGTTTATTTTCAAGTGTTTAAAGGGTATGGACTAAAAGATGAAACTTACAAACGTAGTTGGCAGGATGTGGACAATAGCTGAATTCAAAAAATCTAATCTTTATATCATATTATAAAATAAACTAAATATGCTAAAAATTACTTGGGACGATAAACTCTGTATACAATCGGGCGATTGTGTAAAAAGCCTGCCTTCAGTATTTCAAGTAAAAGATGGAAAGTTTGTCATAATTCCTGATGGAGCACCAGAAGATCAAGTGCGAAAAACAGTGAGAGAGTGCCCATCGAAGGCCTTGAAAATTCAAGAGTAGTTTATTTTTGTCCACAAAAATGTCACTGTGTCAAAAGATAATTAATTAAAATGTGGTCTATAGTTTATGTGCACAGATGACAAATCGTGAATTGCAGAACATTTGTGCTATGTGTGGCAAGACAATTAGTATTCAGAAAAAACAAATTCTTGTTGAGAAAATAGATGGCACAGACTATTCATTTGATAGTGAATATTGTGCCTTAACTTTCAAGAAATTTAAAAGCTTGTATGGAAGTGATTTTGGTTAGACTACAGTTTTAAGAATCGTTTTTCATCAAAAACCTTCAATACGGAAATGAATTCAGTAATTCCTAAATACGCAAGAAACGGATCTGAGAAAGATGACTAAGTGTATTGCTTTTCATTCATACAAGGGTGGCACTGGCAAAACAACTCTGGCGTGCAATCTTGCGGTGTCTCTAGTAAAAAAAGGATTTCGTGTGTTTCTTCTTGATCTTGATGTGTCTGCACCTAGTATTCAAGCATATTTTGAAATGGAACCTAAACGATGGATTAATGACTTTCTAAATAGTGGTGCCGACGTAGACGAACTCGCTATAGACATGACATCTCTTGTTGCAGAAAATGATAATCAAAATAACATCTCCAAGAATGGAAAATTCTGGGTTGGTTTCTGTAATCCAAAAAAGGAGGAGGTATACAAACTTGAGGGTGGAAAAGAAGAAGGCTCAAAAATGCAATTGCTTCGCAAGTTTATACTGTTAAGAGAACGCTTGATTTCTGATTATGAATTAGACTATATAATTATAGATACTAGCCCTGGCATAAGATATTGGTCAATTAATGCGCTAGCTATTGCAGATATTTTATTTTTGACACTCAAAATGGGAGATTTGGATATTGATGGTACAAAGAAAATGGCAGATGATATCTATGGATCATTAACAAAGTTTGGGGCCAAGTCTTATCTCATTTTAAATAGAGTAGCTGGCTTTTGCGTTCCACCTACTTTAACGCCAGGAACTGCCTCATCACCTGTTCATAATTCAATGGTTCAGGAACAAGATCCTGATATTGTTGAAAAGGTTGCAAGGACAGTAGGCATGGAAGTGATTTCAGCCATCCCTTGTTATTGTGACATTCAGTTTAGCAGGAAAGAATTTCTAACTGTTCTCAAGTATCCTCATCATCCTTTTGCAAATCAAATTGAGCATCTTGCAGGAGAAAACCAAATCAAAGTTTAAGTCTTGTTTTTATTCATAATGTAGCATCTTTGTCATCTATATGCACACTGTGTGGAAAAGAGATCTCGGGTTCGCCAATAATGGAATCAGACCTGGCTTTTGATAGCGAAAAATGCAGAGATACATACAGAAAACTTGCAGGAATATACGGTCATAATATTTCAGACATGGGTCTGCCTGATGTCATTAATGCTCACTTTTTCTTTGTTGATGTGGTTGGTCTTTCCGATCCTTTACTCTCAGTTAAGAAACAGATGGAAAAGATAGAGGTACTAAACAGATTAATTGGTTCTTGTGATGCGTTTCAAACATCTAAAAAGAAGATAATTAGTTTGCCAACGGGTGATGGCATGGCAATTGGATTCCTATTGAATCCTGAACTGCCCTTGCAGCTGAGCATGCAATTACACCAAAAACTCCGTGAATATAATCAAGACAAGGTGCCAGAAGATAAGATAGGAATTAGAATTGGGCTAAGTAGCGGACCGGTGTTTATTATGAGTGACATTAACAATAATAAGAATTTGTGGGGACCAGGAATTGTAATAGCACGTCGCATTATGGATATTGGTGACAATTTACATATTTTAATTGCAGATAGGCTCGCTGAAGAATTAATTGCACTAAGAGATGAGTATAAAATGATAATAAAACCAATATCTGATTACATGATTAAACATGGCCAGACAATCAAAGTTTACTCTGCATATTCGGAGGACATTGGAAACCCCAACTTGCCTGAAAAAGTCATTGAACACCTTGAACGGAAGAATCTAGGCAAAAAGTGACTTAACCAAATTTAATTAATCGCAAAAACGTGTAGAAGTTACGACTATAGTATCCTAGTCATTTCCTTGTCCATGGATTTTTTGCCTAAATTTTAATCAAAATACATTTTATCAGCAATCTCTAAAAGTATCTATTACAAAAAATAATTAAAACATCATGATAAGTTCTGGAAATCTTGATACAATTTAGGAG
>JBGOUS010000104.1:0-4384 GCA_041477675.1 Nitrosopumilaceae archaeon | reverse complement strand
GCATCTAAATAATATAAAAAACTCTTCGATCTCTGAAAATCTTCAAAACCCTTAAATACAAAATTAAAACCACGTCAAATCAGTAAATGAAAAATTTCATTGTACTTGCAGTAATTTGTTTACTTGTTATCGTACTTGTACCACAAATACACATTGCAAGTGCAAGCCTAGGAGGAAAGATTTCAGAAAAACAATATGTCAATATTAGAGCTGAAGTATGGAACCTCTTTTTCAGGATGACAACAGCTGCTTTTGTTGTTGGTGCTATAGTATCTGGAACAATGATCTGGTTATGCTGGAGATTTAGAGAATCTCACCCCAAAAATAAAACTCCGACTAGCTGGGAACGACTAGAAGATCCAACTTTGGGAGATAGTGCTGAGGGTCATTAAATGGGTCACGATACATCAGAATGGGTTTTTGTCGCAATCGTAATAGCTATTTTAATTTATGTTGGTGTAGATTCTTGGGATATTGAAAAACTTTTAGAAGATGTACCAGCAGATGCAGAGACAATCAAAGTTACTGGTCAACAATGGTTCTGGAGCTTTGAACATGCAGATGGAACAAAAGAAATTAGCACACTTCATCTAAAGAAAGGCCATGCTTACAAATTTGAAATTTATGCAAAGGATGTAATGCATTCTTTTAATATTCCTGATTTGGTTGTATTTCAAGACGCAGTACCAGGAAGAGTTAATCATGCATGGTTCTCACCAGATCAAACTGGAGAATTTCCTATACAATGCAGAGAATATTGTGGATTGTTACATTACAACATGAGAGGTTCACTTGTAGTGGAGGATAGCAAATCTTGATCAAAAACATTTTATTGACTTTACAAACTTATGAAAATAATCGGAGAGTAATATGGTACTAGAACTTCAAAAGCCGCGACCAGTATGGCAAATAATGTTTTCAACACATCACACTGATGTAGGTTATCTCTATACTGTAACATCTCTTGCATTTTTATTCATGGCCGGTGTCCTTGCCATGGTAATCAGAACGCACCTATTTTTCCCTGGAGAAGGTGTCCTAATATCTGACTCTGTCACATTTAACAGAATATTTACTGTACATGGTTCAACAATGTTGTTTCTGTTTGCACTTCCATTTGCTGCAGGAATAGGAAACTATCTTGTTCCAATAATGGTAAGATACAAAGATATGGCATATCCAAAATTAAATGCAGTTGCCTTTTGGATGGTTCCAGTAGGTGGTGCACTTGTATGGCTAGGATTTTCAGATACAACATGGGTTGCTTATGCTCCATATTCAATTATCAGAGCTCCAGGTCCAGCGGCAGATATGTGGATATTTGGTATGAAGATTTTGGGGGTTTCATCGATTTTGTCATCCATTAATTTTATCGTAACAATTCTAAAATGTAAACACCCTGATTTGCCTTTAAGAAGGGTACCATTGTTTGCATGGTCAATGTTGACTGTATCACTTATGACAGTTGTTGCGATGCCAACATTTGCAGCAGCACTAGTAATGATGCTGACAGACAGACTGGGAGTATCAGGATTTTTTAATCCAGCAATGGGTGGAGATCCAATTGCATACTTGCATTTATTCTGGTTTACTTTTCATCCTGAAGTTTACATCTTCCTCTTACCAGCAATTGGAATGATGTATGAAATTATTCCGCGATTTTCAAGAAAGCCACTGTTTAGCCAAGGATCTGGAGTTTTCGCTTTTGTAATGCTTGGTTTGATTGGTTTTGCTTCATGGGGTCATCACATGTTTTCAACAGGAATGGACTTTACAACAAAAACCGTATTTATGATCGGAACACTTGCTGCAGTACCTGCATCAGGAATGCATGTCTTTAACTTTTTGGCAACAATGTGGGGTGGCAGAATAAGATTTGATGCACCAATGAAATTCATGGTGGGTGGAATAGCATTATTCTTTTCAGCAGGAGCAGGTGGTGTTCTTAACACAGCAATGCCACTTGACTTTATTACACATGGAACATATTGGGTAGTAGGTCACATGCACTTGTTCCTTACCGGTACAATTGCATTTGGATTTGTGGGTATGATGTATTACATCTTCCCATTATTTACTGGAAGAATGTACAGTGAAAAATGGGCAAGTATACAATTTATCTTGATGATGTGGGGAACAGTCCAAGTATTCTTTACGCAACACATTCTTGGATTAGAAGGAATGGCTAGAAGAGTCTATGATTATCCAGTAGGTTTCACATCTTGGACACAACTAAACCAAATCGCAACAGTTGGTGCATGGATTCTCGGGGCTAGCTTTGTAATCTTTTTAGCTCAGCTAATTTATTATTCTACAAAGGGCAAAGAAGCTAATATGGATGATCCATTCAAGTTGGGTGGAAAGTATTACTATCCGTATCAAGCAAAGACACCTCACCACACAGGATATTGATATGAGTCATTCAGAACACGAAGCGCCAATACATAGAACATCTCCCCGAAGAATGGGTAAGATGCTTGCGATTATTATTGGAATTCAGATAGTTGGTGGTTTGTTGTTTTTCTCACACTATGATTTTTGGAATTCATATCTTCCAATAGCTGGAAAACTACAAGAACAAGCAGTTACAGGTGGAGCTACACAAGGACAAGCTACTGGAAAAACAGTTTATGTTTCTTTAAAATTTGTTGAGTCACCAGACTTTAAAACATATGCGTTTAATGCATTATCTGGACAGGATCGGAATCCTGAGATCCATGCTAATGTCGGAGACAAGATTGTTTTTGATGTTACAAATAGCGGTAAATCATTTCATGCATTTGCTGTCACAGATTCCAAGGAAGGACCTGGCCCAGCTATAGAGGGCACTGCTGTTGGAACTGCTGATAACCCAATGAAGCCCGGAGCGAAAGGTGAAGCAACATTTGTTCCGGCAAAAGCTGGAGAATATTACTATATTTGTGCAGTACCTGGTCACAGAGAATTAGGAATGGAAGGAAAAATAGAAGTTTCTGAAGCATCATCAGGAACTCCATCAGGAACCACTGTAACACCAACTGGTAACAAAGTAGAATTTTCAGTAAGCTTTGTAATGAGTACTGATTTCAAAGAATATGCATTTAATGCATTACCTGGGCAACCAGGACACAATCCAGACATCAAAGTAAAATCTGGTGATACTGTGACAATTCATATTAAAAATGACAGTAAATCATTCCATTCATTTGGAATAGTTACAGATCCAGATAATCCAACTAACGTTCTATGGAATTCTGCATTTAAAAGTCCAGACAATCCAATGAAAGCAGGCGAGTCAGGTGATGTTACATTTGTGGCTGGAGCACCAGGAACATATCATTACATCTGTACTGTCCCAGGTCATGCTACATTAGGTATGGATGCCAACTTTATCGTCGAGTGATAATGTATTTTAAATATCTGGCACTTGGGTCTCTTGTAATTTTATACTCTCTGATGTTTATTGGTGGATATCTTCAAGCAAGTGGACAAGGACTCGCTTGTCCAGAATGGCCTTTGTGTCCCAGCGGATTTCTTCCAACTGGCGAATATTTGACAGAATGGATACACAGATTGGTTGCAGCAACAACTGGAGTGTTAATTGTAGCAATGGCAGTAGGAAGTTGGAAAGTTAAAGGCTCTGATACAAAAATAAAAATAACTGGAACTCTGGCTGGAGTTCTTGTCGTTACTCAAATTACACTTGGTGCGATAGTGATTGATACTAAATTACACGCTGTAATTGTAGCAGTACATAATGGTGCAGGAATTTTGCTTTTTGCAATGACTCTACTTACTACATTATTTGCCTTTAGACTAGCTAGATCTAAAACTATACAAACTAATGCTTAGCTCTCATTTTTTTCTTTGTAATCAAAACCCAGATGAGTATTGCAAAACATCCCAATCCACCAGCAGAAATTACGTATACAAAGATTGGTCCAAAGATGTTTAATGCCGATACATTAAATTGGTAAGTATAGGTCTCACCATTTTTTCCAGCATCATGCAGATCAACTTCAACTATGTGATTCCCAGATTCATGAAAAGTATAGGTAGTTTCCCAGTGGCCTCCATTGTGACTTTGAGGTGGTATTGTATCTATCAATTGGTCGTTATAGAAAACTCTAACTCCCATCCTAAAATGATCTACTTCACTATTCTGTGTGTTAAATGAATTAAGATAATCAGTAGATGCAGCATAGTTTAAAACTCTAAATTCAAGTTTGAATGGTTCGTTTACATCTGGAATCTCAGGTACAGTTGCGATTTGAACTTCATAATTGCCAATTGTCTCAGAATCAGAATTTAATTGAGAATGTGCACTTGCATTCTGAATTACAGGAATTCCTAGGAGGCCCAAAAAAAGTAGAAATAAAAGACAACGAGATTTTGGCATTACTGT
>JBGOUS010000179.1:0-3010 GCA_041477675.1 Nitrosopumilaceae archaeon | reverse complement strand
TTTTCTTATTCTAATTCTATAGAATGAGGATTAGCTCGTCCTACTGCAAAAAAACCGTGGGAACTCGTGCAATTTTCTAATATACTAAATAGACCATATAAGAACAATGAATATCTTACCTGATGAAATATTCGATAAATGCAAACAAGTTCTGTGTCTTAAAGGACCATTAATCACTTACGAACAAAAAAGAGAGATGCATCTATGAGAAAAGACTCATGTCGTAGTTGTGGTTATGAACTTCAGGCCTTTAGAGTATGTCAAATTTGTGAGACACCAACAACATTCCATTGTCCTGGATGTGACATACAGACTAGTGAACAATTCCACAACCAATGCAGATTTATAAAATCACAGATACCCGTTACTGTATAATTCATCCTTTTTTAGGATCAGTTTTTATCTTTTTGAGAGGCGCATCATGTGTGAAAAAGAAATTAGCTCAACCTACTCTGCTATAACCGTCTGAATTCGTGCATAATCCATAATTAAAACAATTCACATAATTATATCATTATACAAAACACGCCTGAAGAAATTTTCAAGAAATGTAATGAGGTTAGATGCATTCAAGGGCCATTGATAACTGATAATGTTTTAGGAGAAATAGTATGTGGAAGTTGCGGCCTTGTTTTGGTTGAAAAGGTAGAAGACTCGGCTCTAGAGTCTAGAATTCATGATACAGAAGAGTATCTGGCTAAAAGTAGGACTGGTAGTGGTTCAACATTAGCAATGTATGACATGGGTCTGACCACAGTGATTGGACCTGAAAACAAAGATGCATCAGGCAATTTTCTTTCTAGTTATATGAAGAATACATTCAACCGGCTCAGAATATGGAACACTCGCAGTGAATCAAAACCAACAGATAGAAACCTGAAGACAGCCTTTGTCATTCTAAATACCATTAAAACAAAACTTGCCATTCCCGACATGGTAATAGAAAAAGCTGCGTATATCTATCGAAAAGCCATGGTTAAGAAAATGACAAGAGGCAGAAGCATTAGCGGATTGATACACGCATCGCTATATGCAGCTTGTAGAGAAACTAACACACCACGAACGTTACAAGATATAGCTCATGCTGGAAATATAACTAAGAAAGATCTCGCCACAAATTATAGGAATCTAATCAAAATCTTGGATCTAAATTTAAAACCATACGATCCATCTGAATTCATAACGAGAATATCAAGCGAAGTAGGTATAAGTGAAAAGACAAGAAGAGATGCCCTGAATATATTATCAAAGGCTGTAGAAAAGGAAATTTCTGTAGGGAAAAACCCAGTTGGTCTAGCAGCTGCGGCTCTTTACCTCTCATGCATGATGAATAATGAGGAAAAAAGTCAAGATGACATTGCAAAGGTCTCTGGTATTACTACAGTCACAATAAGAAACAGAGTTAAGTGTCTTAGAAAAGATTTGAAAATAGAAATAGGATCCTAGAGAATCTCGATTACAAGAATATAGCAGTGACTCAGGATTTCCTCAGCATTTCATTCTACAAGTGATTTCAACAAAATTATTAGTTACTACAAAGTAATAATGAATTGTTTGCAAAGATACTTGTAGCAGTGGACGGCTCTGAATCTTCAAAAAGGGCCTTGCCAAGTCTGTCTTTTTAGCGCAAAAATGTAATTCGAAATTATATGTAGTTAATGTTGTGCTTGATTGGAGAACAATAACTCCATTCAGGTTTTTTATTTTTCCAATTTGACAATTGCCTATTCTTGAAGAATTGTATAGAAACGTAATCTTAAGAACAAACTAATCGTCCATGTATCATACATGTCAGATTATGAAAAGGTAATAGAAATCATATCTGGAAGGTGGAGAAGCCAGATACTATACGCAGGAGTAAAGTTAGGCATTTTTGATCTTGTAACTTCTGTCCCAAGGAGCTCAGATGAAATAGCAAAGGAATTGGGTCTTGATCCTGCGCTCTCATATAGGCTCTTGAGGGCACTTGGCTCAATTGGCTTTCTAAAGGAGGACACCAACCAGAATTTTTCCGTCACTAATATGGGCCAATTACTTCGCACTGACAATCCACAAACCCTAAGAGGAGTTACCCTCCTGGAGGAGGGCCCAGAACACTATGCTATCTGGAAGCATCTTACGGCGATGGTAAGAGATGGTAAACAGGATGGATTTGTTCGCGAGTTTGGCAGAAGCATATTTGATTACCCAGTACAAAATCCGTCTTACGCAGATGTATTCAATCTGGCAATGAGTAGTTATTCTGCAACTCATACAAAGTGGGTTCTTGAAGCTTTAGATGGATATGACTTTTCCACGATTCAACACATTTGTGACGTAGGCGGAGGCCACGGACATTTAATATGCCATCTTCTTTCAAAAAATAAACACCTCAAAGGTACTGTTCTGGAATTAGAGCGAGTCATCAAAGACAAGGAATTGCTTTGGTCAAATAAAATGGAAATTGGAAGTCGCTGTAATTATACCAGCGGGGATATGTTTCAAAAAGTTCCAACTGCTGATGCATATATGATGAAGATGATTCTTCATGACTGGAATGACAATGAATGCTCAAAAATTTTGTCAAACATCCATAGCGCTTCTTCTGCAGGGGCTAGGCTGTTTATTGTAGAGCATATCGTTCCTGGACCCGAAGTTCCCCATTTCTCAAAACTTTTTGACATTCACATGCTATGTGCTCTTACAGGAAGGGAAAGAACTGAAAAAGAATATTTGTCATTATTGGAACATGCCGGCTTTAAACACGTCCGGACATATTATCCACCATCAAAAAGCATAGGCGTGATTGAAGCGATTAAGGCATGAATATTTGATTTTGCACAACTTTAACAATATGACATGACAGTGGTTTTAGATATTACTGGTTCAAATTTTTAATTGCATTTGCTGCATCTTTTTCCCCGTTTTGTATCAGCTGTTTTATGGTACCAATTGAGAAATCTGCATCCTCGAAAAGAAACTGCATGTCTTCTTTTCTCTCTATGCGAATTATTTTTTTTATTATGGCCCC
>JBGOUS010000125.1:0-4013 GCA_041477675.1 Nitrosopumilaceae archaeon | reverse complement strand
GAATAGATGATGTGTACAAAGTTAGAGATTGTTTGTCTACCTGAAGGTCGTATTTTTTCATTGTATTCTCGTAATCATCAAGCCATCTTGTTTTTCTTATCAACTTGGGAAGCTCTACAAACACATCTTTCCATTGAGGTAATAGATATCCAACTATGCGTAGTACAACAAAATAGAGATTCCATAGTGATCTAACGATTTTGTTTTTAGGATAGGTAAAATCATGTAGAACGATTTTACCACCGGGATTTAGGTGGTTTAGACATATTTTGATTAGAGCCTCATCCTTACAATATTTTGGGATGTAAGAAGATGTTATACAATCAAATTTTTGATCAAGATTTAGTTTTTCAGCATCTTGACACAGAAAAGAAATTTTTTGGTGAGGTTTTAGTTTTTTTTGAGCAATTTCAAGATAACTTTTTGTGATATCAACACCAAGTATTCTTGCATCTGGTAATTTCTCAGCAATTTGAAATGTCAGTATTCCTGTCCCACATGCAAGATCAAGTACTGAACCACAGTTGGGAATTTTCTTTATGATTTCATTTTTCCAGTATTTGTCTCTACCAAAAGTAGTCAGATTTACAATTTTATCATAAGTGCATGCAGTTTTTTCAAAAAATCTTGGAACTAGCTCCTTTGCGGATTGTGTTTTCAACAACATATGATTTGCAAATCCTGCTTTAAAGCGGTTCTATACTGATTGGAATTAGAATAACCGATAAATTGAGCAGAGTGGAAAAGAAATCATGCTTTCGTACGATTATCCATTATACAGACCACCTTCTGAGGCAAACTCTCTCATATTTCAGGTAACTCTTGGTTGTTCTTTTAACATCTGTTCCTTTTGTAACATGTACAGAACAAAAGAATATGTGGAAAGACCTTGGAATGAAATAAAAACAGAAATTGATTTGGCTGCAAAGCACATGCAAGACACAACGAGGGTTTTTTTGGCAGACGGCGATGCACTTAACCTTTCGACAGACAGAATGCTTCAGATCCTTGATTATATACGCACCAAGTTTCCAAACATAGAACGAGTATCATGTTATGCGATGCCAAAAAATTTACTTGAAAAATCTGTGGAGGATTTAAAAAAACTCTATGATGCAGGTCTTACAATGTTCTATATAGGAATAGAAAGTGGTTCTGACAAAATTCTAAAAAAGGTAACAAAGGGCGCAACTGGCCAGAGCATTATCAAAGCATGCCAAAAAGCAAAGGACACTGGATATACCATTTCATGTATGATAATACTTGGTCTTGGTGGCAAGACATACTCAAAAGAACATATCGATGATACCGCCAAGGTAGTAAGTGAATCCTCACCACATTATCTTGGGGCACTTACGTTACATATAGAAGATGGAATTAGGGATGAATTTATCACAAAATTCAAAGAGCCTTTTACACCAATTGATGATGCTGATGCATTAGTGGAGCTTGAGAATTTGGTAAGCAAGATTGAAACAAAATCTCCTATCATATTTAGAGCAAATCACGGTTCAAATGCATATCCAATAGGCGGTACCTTTCCAGAAGATAAAAACATCATACTTGAGAGAATTTCATATCTAAAAAATCATCCCGAACTTTGCAGACCAGAAGGATTTAGAGGATTTTAAGTGGGTCCACAGGGATTTGAACCCTGGATCTTCGCCGTGTAAGGGCGACGTCATAACCAGCTGGACTATGGACCCAACAAGGCTCCAATTAAAAATGCATATAAGTCTAAGTTAATGGAGATTAAATTCATTAAAAATTTAGACTTTTTCTTAAACTCAACAGAAATTCGCCTGTAGAAATTGTAATTATAAACAATTATGGTATTGCAAAAGGGAAATTATAATTTCAAAAACTTCCAAACTACCCCTTTCTATACAATAAAAAGTGGTAACCTATAAGCCGGTATTTTCAAGTATTTATCATTCAAGTAGGTGTTTCTATCTCTTTTTACATAGCTTCTTGACCCAAAAATCATTGGGGTTAGTTTTTATCGTATCTGAATAATCTGATCCTCTTAGCTATTACATTAATTGAAAAAAAGAAAACAATCCATCCTATCAGTGAACTTGCCAAAGATGCTTGGTATGATTCTGTTGTAAACTGGAGAAATTGGTAGTGTAAAGAGATTTTTGTTACAGAATAAACTACCTCTGAAACAGACATTGCAATTGCAAGTTTCATTATGTCCTGCTTAAAGAGAGACATTTTCCTTTTTCCAGATATGGGATCGTGATATTTGTGTCTGTTATCAACATAAAACAAAACGGCAAAGAATGGAATGTAAACAGCGTATTCGATCAATAGAACAATTAGTGCATTTGCAAGCTTGTTATTGTCATACTCACTATAAAGTTGTGCAACATAGGCACCTGAAAAAAGACCAGCTATACCAGCTATTATCATGGCCCTGTTGAGTAACACTATATCTTCATATTTGCCTGCTAACTTGAGTAACGATTCTATTGACACAATGCGGAACAATTGATGTAATCATGTATTAACAAATGACATGTGTTTTCTAAATACTTACACGATACGATAGACTTCTTGGTAATCTCTAGCATTCATGACTTGCAAACCACTTTCTATATTTGGCTTAACAGATCCATGAAGAAAAATAACAATTCCACACATGGAAAAAATATTCATATCTAGATTTTCAACTTCTGAATTTCATAACCAAAAACATGCCATTTCTATGAAAAATGCATATAAGTTTAAGTAAATTAAGATTAAATTTTCGTTTTTAGTTGAATTATTAACTTCTTTTTTCGTAATCATAACAAAATAGTAAATAACAAGAATATCACCTTATTTTAGCAACGAATAATCCTATAAAACAAAACATTACTTTCCAATTAGATAAAACCACTATTTCGAAATTACGAGAATTGTCTAGGGCTGAGGCTCTTGCACCAAACATGCTGATTAATCAAATGTTGATACAATACTTGGGACAACGTTCAGCTTTTACTATATCTGAATACATGCCAGTACGCAGGGTTCTACTAATGAAGCTTTTGGAAAAATTCACGGAAAAAGAAATATCTTCTATTGCAAAATCTATTGCACGTACATCAACAAAAAAGATCATACTTCGATTACGTCAAGAACATAACGTAATATCTTCAATAGACGTTGTTGAGTCATTAATAAGAATTTCAAATTATAAGTACAAGCATGATGTAAATTATGGGATTCATAGTTTCACGATACAACATAACCTCGGCAAAAAGTGGGCTATTTATCTACATGAGATATATAGTTCGGTTTTAAGGCAATTCAAGTTCAAGAAAGTAGAAATCAATGTTTCCGATAAACAATTGATCTTCACTGTCATAATGAAGATAATTATATGAATTGATTCTGAAGTCTACCTCGGGTTTTCTCCCATTCAAAAGTCGTCAAGTGAATGTGGTAATTCTGAAGATGTCTGGGTTTAGAAACCAAAACTTGTTGGTTCTTTTTCTTTCATACTTTCCTTTCTGTTTATCAAGTAAATGCCAATCAGCATAATTACAATTGCAATTATCTGAAATACACTAATCTGCTCGTGTAAAAATAATCCTGCAAAGACAAGACCAAAGACTGATGACATTGAGAATATAACAATTGTACGGATAGTGCCGATTCTCTTCAAACTTTGCAAGAAAAAGTACAGTGAACCGCCAAAACCCAACACACTGAGCAGAACTACATATGGCATCTGTGTTGTACTGATTTCAAATGGTATTCTCATTGTAAATACAATTCCAAGCATAATCGCACCGCCTATAACATACTTTAACTGCACTAGTCGTGCAGAGTCTATTCTAGTAGAGATAATTCTGCTCAGGTTATTATCCAGAGCCCAGAGTGCAGCTGCAGCAAGAATCAACAAGTGTCCTGAATTTATCTGGAATAATGAACTTGAAACTTGAAGGTTTGTAGCGATGATAACAACTCCAAATAAAACCAACCCCACTGCAACAAAACCAACCGGTTTGAGTCTTTCTTTAAAG